>JAGQPV010000269.1 GCA_020426545.1 Planctomycetaceae bacterium | reverse complement strand
CGATTCGGCTGGCACTCCGCTTTCCCGCAGTGCCAGCACTGCCTGGGCCGTATCGGCGACGGGGGTCTGCACCCAGGACAGATGGGCCTGCTGTGTGGTTTCATCCACCCGCAGCAGGCGGCTCAGGTCGGCCAGAGACTGTTCGATCCGGGCCGACTGCGGATCGGCTCCGGTGGCCACCTGAGCGGCGATCTGCCAGATGGCTGCGCGAATCCCGCCAGTGGATCCGATTGCTCGCCGACGGGATTTCAGACGTCCCAGCGACCTCCGGATGAGATGACGGCGGAAGGGAGTCAGCCGCAGCCGGTCGGCCAGCCGGAGAGTGCGCTCCAACGCCTTCATCCGCCAGGAACCGCTACCGGAATACTTTTCCCCGGCAGCATGAGCTGGCATGAGTTCGGGAGCGGTGAGAAACAGCTCTTCAATCTGGCTCGTTCCGGGCGGCTGACGCACGGCCCGGCAGGCCCGCACGATACTCACCGGCAGCAGCACAGACTGCGACCAGCGCGGTAATTCCCCCTGCCCCAGTGGCAGCCAGCCCGGCAACTGCAGTTCTTCCGGGAGAAGCACCGGGCATTGCGACCAGGCAATCTGCCCCAGCATGGCCAGCCAGCATTTTGTCAGTCCGCTGATGCCCTCGGCACCGCCCCGAAGACGAATGGCCCGCCGGGCCCGCTGCATGTGTTCCGCTGCGGGGTCATGTCCGGCAAGACGAAGCGCCAGCCAGGCACGAACCGATAGACCGATATCGACCTGGGATGCGGCCCCGCCGTCTGTCTGAAAACCGGGCAGTTCCGTGCCGGCTGCCCATCCGCCGGCGGGCAGCTGAGCGGCTTCCACCGTGCGGGCACACTGCCGGGCTTCGGGGGTATCCAGTCTGTTCAGCCAGGCCAGGAGCAGCAGGTACTCGGTCTCACTGGCTCCGCCAGTGTGGGTTTCATCCAGCCAGTATCCGGCGGAATGCTGCTGTCGCAGCAGGTTCTGGATGGCCGAGTCCACCGCTGTCTGGAAGGCCGGATCTCCAGCCGCAGGATGTGCGCCGTCCCTGGCAGCCAGCAGAAAACGCGGGCCGCGCGGGAATTCGCCCTGGCTGTCGAACCGCAGGCGCCGCGAACCGGAGCCGCCTGAACCCATGGGGCGATCCTCAACCGGATGGGAGGAAACTGGAAACCAGTGCCACAGTGCCTTGCCCTGTGACGCGGCGGAATCGTAGACGTAACCTGAAGCGGGATCAAGCTCAAGGTATCGCACAGACTTTGCGGCATGTGTGGAGCAGTCTCCGCGGCTTCAGCATATCACCCGGCAACCCGAACTACTGCGCCCGATCGAACCGGGGTGCGGCACATTCCAGAGGCTCTGCGGCCCATGGGGCAGGACGGGTTCGCTGGTATCAAGCCGGGGAAGGACGTCGGGCGGGCCGATGGAGCCTTCGCGGTGCATCGGTTAAGATCGCGCGGAGGCTGCTGCGAATTGGCGGACGGCAGGCTGTTCCCCCAGTGGAAGTTCCAGGAATCATGTCAGACGAACACCCGGATTCTCCTGACCGCAACGTCCCGCTCGACTCCGCACCGCAGCATCCCGGGAAGGACAAAGCTCCTGAATCGGCCGGCGGCGCCGCGGAAGCCGGGACGGGGGAATCTGCCGATGGCTTTCCGGAGACGGGACCGCTGATGGGAATCGACTACGGCAGTCGCCGCGTCGGAATTGCCATCTGCACCTCCACGCAGACGATTGCCAGCCCGGTGCTGAACTACACCCGGCAGACTCCCGAGGTCGATGCCCGTCGGCTGGTCAAACTGGTGGAAGAATGGCAGCCCGTGGGCCTGGTGGTGGGGCTGCCGGTCCATATGAGCGGCGAAGAAGGCGAGAAAGCCCGGGCCGCCCGAAAGTTCGGTCAGTGGGCAGCCCGTGTGACGGGCCTGCCGCTGCGGTTCTTTGATGAACGGTTCACTTCGCTGACGGCCGAAGCCCGCCTGATGGAAAGTGGCCTGTCTCCCGCCAAGCAGAAAGCCCGGCTGGATAAGGTGGCGGCTCAGGTCATGCTGCAGGGATATCTCGACGCGCCGGACCGCACGGGACCTCCGGCCGATCTCCGTCGAGACCGACCGGAGTAAACCCGCTGTCAGCAACTCCCCGCTTCCTGCCGGACGGTGTTCCGGATTTTGCCTGGCTCTGTTCAGAATTCTGTCTGGTCGTGTATCAGAACGGTCCGTTCAACAGTTCGAGTGCCTGCACGCGGCGGCTGAAATCCAGATGGATGGCCGACCGCAGACCACGCAGCACGAGGTGCCCCTGTTCGGGTTCGCAGCTGAGGTGCACGATTCTGTCGGGAAACAGGTTGTCCCGCGAGCCGATGGTCTGCCCGGTGGCGGCATCCAGCAGTTCGACGAGCAACGACTGGCGGCTGCCCTGCTCACGGTCGCGAATCCGGCTGACCGTCACCAGGAAGGGCAGGTTGAGGTGCGCCAGGTCGAGAACGGTCCGCTGTGGCATCACGCGGCTCCACAGCCGTTTGCCGCTCTGCCGATCCACGGCGAACAACGTCCCCTGCACATGGGTCGCCGGGAGAAAGGTGTCGCTGGCGTAATAACTGCGGCGCCGCTGTTCCGCATGGCGGACGGCCTTCTGAAAGCTGAAGTACCAGCGGTGACGGTCGCTGAAGACGCGGACATAACTGAGCGACTCGGTCTCGTCGGCTGTGAGGCGGACCGATAGCTCGATTTTTCCCGTGGCAGGGTCGATCACCTGAATGCGGCCGCCGGCAGACAACGCGGGCAGCTGGTTTCCGGCGGAATCGCCAGCCAGTTTCGACTCCACCACCACCAGACGATCCTGCCCGGTTTCGGCAGTCTGCACCCGACCGTACACGGTACGGTCGAGTACACAGCTGTCGGTGAGGGCGTCCCAGATTCGCAACTGCCGCTTCTCATCCTGCCCGGCTTCCGTGAAGTAGAGCAGCTTCCGCCCCCAGACCCGGCGCTGGGCACGACGATCGATCGGCAGACGACCGGTCTGGAGCTCTTCACCGGTCGATGTCCGGTAGGCTGTCCACGTTTCATGATCGGGCCCGAAGACAACCAGAGTCTGGTCGTCGCCGTACAACCCGGTGTAAGGGTCGCTGAGCAGCCCGCTGTGAGGCTCAAGGTCGTCGCGTCGCCACATCAGCTCTCCGTTGTGCGGCGAAAGCACGATCAGTTCCCGCTGTCTCTGGAACGTGCAGAAACCTGGTCCGGCCGGACCGACCCGCATGACCTCGTGGATGTTTTCCCGTTCGTCCGTAGTCACGGTCCACAACGGGTCCCCGTCGTCGAGGGAGAGCAGCGAGATGCCATGCATGCTGCCATTTCCTCCCAGCGGGAAGAAGTGGCCCACATGCGCATCCCGGGCCAGCGAGGGATAGGAGTTCCGCGAAGGAATCCGCACGCGGCCGGAGACGACACCGCCGGCCCGGCTGATGACCGAGATACTGCCTTCCCGATTGGTTCCCTGATCAAGCAGCAGGAAACCACTGTGAGCCGGGGTGAGAAATCTGCGGCGGTAGCGGTGCAGGTCGTCGCGCAGCTGGGCCGCCCCGGCATCGAGACTGTCTCCGCTGATCCGCACACGACTCACCGGCCAGCGAACCGGCAGGGAACGCCGATGGGCGGCGGCTGTCAGGGCGGACAGTCGCTCTTTCCTGCTGGCTGCCGGTTGCGCAACGGTCAGGTTATACTGCTCCAGCACGTGTACGGCTTCTTCCGCCAGCCCTGTCCGGTCGCACAGCCGGGCCTGCAGGAGGGCCGCTTCGCGAACCAGTTCGCGGTCTTCCCCAGTCAGCACCTGCAGCAACAGCAGTTCGGCCTGCTGCAACTCTCCAGCGTCCAGCCGCTTTTCCGCCAGCCGCAGCTGAACTTCCTGCGCCTGCGGCCAGCAGCCCAGCATTGTGAGGAACGAATTGAGCGATTCTTCCGTGTCGGTGGCCAGTGCTTCGGCCTGCGCGATCTCCACACTGGTTCGGGCTTGGTCGAGTTCGTTTCCGGAGAAAGTCTGAGGGACCTGTTCGGCTAGACCGGCGATCCAGGCAGCGACGGAGACACTGTGACGGGTGTTCCCGGTCACCTTCAGCGACAGGGAATTCAACTCTTCCAGCGCCAGCATCAGCTCGTTGAAGTTTCGCTGTTCAAACTGGAACCTGGCCAGCGCCATCAGATAGCGGCAGCGCTGATCGGGAGTGTGCGCCAGAGCGGAAAGCCGCCCCAGCTGTGAGGCGGTGTCTGTATTCTGTTCCGTCAGACTGCGATAAATGGTTTCCCGCAGCAGGTATTCGGCGCGGGATTTCTGCTGTGGCGAAGGGGAGCTGTACAGCGTGTGCTGCAGGTTCTGCTGGGCGGGACGCAGCCGGCCCAATGTCATCTCCAGCTCTGCGGCGGTAAGTGCGGCTTCGGCGCTCAGTCCGTCCGCTGCGATGGTCAGCTGCATCTGCTGCAGCCGACGGGCCGCCTGCGGGAAGGCCACGACCTCACGGGGGGTGGTGGAATAGATCATCCCTCCCGATGCCAGCAGATTCCCCGTCCAGTGCGGATGACTGGTCCGGGCGACAGACTTCAGCTCCGCCGCGGGCCGATTCGCGGAACCGTTCTCCACAGGAGACGTTTCTGTGGACTGAATCAGTTCTCCCACACTCAGGCCCTGGCCGATTTCGCGCCCCGTGACGATATCGAGCATGGCGACGCGGCCTTCCTGCAGAGGAACCAGCAGGCTGCTGTTCAGACACAGGCCCCGCCCGGAAGGCAGGCTGATTCGTGTCGACCACAGTTCCCGGCCGTTCTCCAGAGAGAGGCCGCGGCAGTAACGGCTGCCCACCAGCAGGATGATGTCCTGCTGAACTCCGGCGATGTACTCGGCATCTTTGCGGGACGGCAGACGACTCCGCCAGGCCGACTGCCCGGTTCGCAGGTCCACACAGTGAATGGAAGAGGATTCGCGGGGCAGGTACACCACCCTGCGACCGGCGATGACGGGAGGAGAAGGAAACCCGCCGTGACCGTGCAGCCGGTGGTTTCGCTGGGTCCAGCTGCGGGCCGTCGCTGTGTCGCTGTAATCACCGTAGAAATAGACCCACTCCAGCGAGCCGGTTTCGGTATCTACCCCCACCAGAATTCCCTGCTGTGTCGGGCAGACGGCCGTTCCCGCACTGATGGCAGGCAGGCAGGCCGCCGGATAACGGCGACTGTCGGACTCCACCGGCACGCTGGCATAGCCCAGGCTCTGCATCCAGACGACCGTGCCATCGGCGGCATCAAGGCAGTTGAGAAACAGAATTCCCTGCCGTTCGCTGACGGCGTACAGCCGGTCGCCCGACGGCATGGGCGGCCCGAAGAAGTAATGCCCCGCAAGCCGGGAGGTGCCCTGTTCGTTTCCGTCTTCGGGCAGCTCTCCACCGGCCGACCACATCAGCTGCGGAGTGGCGGGTTCCTCCTGACTGCCGGCTGTCAGACTGTTGAGCGACAGGGCGATCAGCCGGTTGGTCCTGCGGGATTTCTCCAGCTGCTCCACCGGGGAAGTCGCGGAATCTCCCCGTGGCAGCGGGGCTCCCTGCCTCAGATTGAGCAGTTCCACATGATCGACTGCGAATACATATTCGCCATTGGAAGACAGCATGCCGAGGACGGAATTCCGCACGCGGGCGGCGGCGAAATCGACCCATGTGGCACTGCGGCTGGAACGCGAACGGCTGTTGCCGAATCGTCCGCTGGATCGGCGAGCGGCCTCAGACAGGGCTGAAGCGCAGCGATAGCGCCACAGCAGCTGCCCGGAATTCGGTTCAATCGCCCGAATGCCATCGGGATCGCGAATAATCAGCTGGCCGCTGGCGACGATTCCGTGTACTGCCTGAGCCAGGGGCTGATCGGTGCGCTGCTGCTGTTCTTCCCACTCGGAAAGCATCTGCTCGACATACTCGTGGCAGCCGGCAAGAAGATCGTGCCGCCACGCGGGGCGAAGCCAGGGCGGAGAACCCGCCGCAGCCCGGTTATGGGAGGCATCACCCAGCGGAACGGGCCACTCGGCCGGAGCCTGCCTGCCGAAACCACGTGCCGCCGCGGAATCGCCGGAGAAGGACGCCGCGGTCTCCCACGCAACCGGATGCACCGAGCTGTCAGCGACCTGGACAGCGGAAGGCTCGTTCTGCCGCACCAGCTGATGGATCGAACCATCATTCCAGCCCAGCCGGCGGGCCAGAGACGCCTTGGCCAGCAGCAGAGGAGTGATCCGCCGCCGGTGAATGCTGGCGGAGATCAGATTGTCATACAGTCGGGAGGCCTCGGCGAACCGGCCCCCATCGAGCAGAGCTTCCGCCCGCAATGTCAGGGCACGGAACCCGGCGGACGTGTGAAAATACCGCCGGCCGATTTCCTGCAGCAGGACAGGCGAATGCTGTTCGGCCACGTCTTTCAGCAGCCGGGCTGCATCCGGACCATACAGCCGCTCGTAAGCGGCCTGAACCTGGGGGGGCTGCTGATCGAGAATTCCAGCTGCCAGGGCGCGGGCTCCTCGCAGACGCCCGGTTTCGCGATTCCAGACGAAGGCATCAACCGGGGCATCGAGAATCTGCTGCAGATAACTGAGCCCCGCGATTTCCCGGCCGGCGGCCAGCGCCTGACGGGCTCGCTGCAGCTGGGAAGAATGTCCGGCTTCGCGAAATGCCGTTTCGTTCAGAGCAATCCGCACGGCCTGGGGAGCAGGAGCCGGTGGTGGCACTTCCTGCCCCCGGGCCACTGGCATCATGACAGAGAATGTCAGCCAGATGACGGCCAGAAGACTCGCCACACCGCGGACTTGCGGGCCTGAAGCATGGTGCCGGCCTGCCTGCAGGCACCGGGAATGCAGAGCCGAACCCCACGGAGCAGCCTGCCTCAGAGAGCGACCGGCCGGAGCGTGGCCACTGTGGTTCTGGTCTTGCTGGCGGGCAGGTTGAGGCAGGACTGGTACCTGCGACTCAGTGGGGGGAACCTCGGCGGCCCGCAGGGCGGACGTCCCGCGGGGGACATTCTGCCGGGACGGGAAACACCGCCAGGCAAGACCGGTGGAATCACCGGCGAAGGCGGCTGGTCGGACAGCAGATAATCGAAGGGAGCTGCTGCAGGGAAAACGATCTGCCGGAGCAGGAAGGGAACGTCTCCGGACTGTCGCGCGGTGATCGCGCTTCATGCGGACCTCCTCGTGCCGAGACATCCAGTCTCGTCTGGAGGGTGACGGCGGCGAACAGCTGGACCGCAGACATCCTGTCTGCCAGCTGTCCAGTCGCAGCGCGGCGAGCCTCACGCCATTCCGAATCATATCGGCAATCGGGGAAATCCACCCAGACCGATTTCCCTCGGAGTGGAACCTGCCCGCCGCGAACAGGTTGCGACAGAAATTACGAAAAGCAAACAGGGACGGAAGCCAGGCAGTTTGAGAAAATCGCTGTTTCGGCCCCGTGAGAACAGGCGGATTGCCAGACCGGAAACGGCCGGTTTTCCAGCGTGGCTGGACTTCGGCCACCCCTGGGAACTGCCGGAACGGCGTGCGGGAACTGACCGCTGCCCGGCACCGCTCCGGCAGAGCAGCAACGGGCAGTTGGTGTTGAGGGGGGACTGCCGGAAAAGTCAGACAGGCCAGAGAACCGGCACCCGGCTCTCTGACCTGCTGTACTGACGGAACGTCATG
>JAGQPV010000026.1 GCA_020426545.1 Planctomycetaceae bacterium | reverse complement strand
GAGCTGGTCCCGTCTGTAAGTCAGCAGCGGGTACCAGCAGTAAATCAGGAAATCTATTCCTCTGCAGCGGCCTTCTTCTCCGGGGCGGCCGCCTCGGGCCGGGCCGCTTCCACGGGCTGATCACTCTTCTTCTCTTCAGCTTTCTCTTCAGCCGGTGCTTCCGTGGCCGTTTCTTCCGGTTTCTCCGCCGGGGGATTAAAAGCCGTCGGATCGTGCTGTTCCATCAGCCGGTTGTAGTTCATCAGGGCGTCCCGCAGGCTGCGGGTCTGCATCTGCCCGCTGCCACCAAACAGTTCGGGGAACTGAGACTGGTTGCGGGGCAGTGGTGCCGGCATCGAGGTGTAGGGAGTGATCCATGCCGGACGATACAGCCAGACCATGAGCCAGTCCGGACGAAGCCGGTCGCGGGAGTACTGCAGATTCGGTCCGCGAATATCTTTCTTCGGGTCGCTGGCCTGGAAGTCTCTTCCACCCAGTGAATGACATTTGATGCACAACGGGGCGTTG
The DNA here is from genome assembly GCA_020426545.1 of Planctomycetaceae bacterium. Classification (GTDB taxonomy): domain Bacteria; phylum Planctomycetota; class Planctomycetia; order Planctomycetales; family Planctomycetaceae; genus JAGQPV01. The sequence continues at coordinate 18,664 of JAGQPV010000026.1, read as the reverse complement.
AGCATTTTCCAGGACTGGTCGAGGTAGTCCTGTTCTTCGCCGAACTGCCGGTGAACCATACGGTTCATTTCATTCAGATAGACCGGCTCCCGTTCGATGATCTCCTGGTAAGGCCAGGCTTCATCGTCCCTGGCGGCGAAGTAGTTCGCCAGTGAACGGGCTTCGTCATCATCGAGGTTGAATCGGGGCATCCGCAGCACGGTGGTGTAGCGGAGCTGATGCGGGTTCTTCAGGAAGTGGTACAGCCACGGGGTCTGCACCTTCTTGCCTTCCTCGTACAGCGGAGGTGGCGACTTCTGCCAGGCAAGGAAGCGGTTGCCATCGATCGTTTCGTCGGTCTCAATCAGCGATTCGACCAGCCATTCGGCGAATTCACCGCCCCGGGCCGGAGTCCGTTCCACCATCCGCATGGCGGGAACCAGCATTCGGCTGCCGGGAAGTACGATTCGTCCGCCGACATCCAGCGTCTCCCACAGGTCGTATGTGTATTCCTGATCCACCAGCAGGTCTTCCTCGGAGGGAAGGCCGTAGGGCAGGCCGCGGAAGGTCATCATCGGATTCCCCAGAGTCTGCAGCAGCAGCTTCTGGTGGGTGCGATAAGTGTCTTTCAGTGCCTGTCGCAGCTGCAGCTGCCCGGGCTCCAGGTCGAGCTCATCGCCCGGTTCCGGTTCTTCCAGCAGTTCCTCAATATCGGCTTCAGCCAGACTGCGGGACAGTCGGGCAATCTCACCGGTGGACAGGCCACCGGCTGCCAACTGACGACGGGCCCGGGAGACCTCGATCGCCCAGTTCTTCTGCTGTGTCAGTTCGGCAGTCAGCTGCCGCTGCTTCTTCACCAGTTCTTCGCGACTGGGAGCTTCTCCCTCAGACGGCTGCGCGGACCCGTCCAGCTGCTGCTGAACCTGCTCCAGCTCCTGCTGCAGTTCGCCCAGCTGTGACTGCACCGTGGGCAGCTGCTGCAGCCACCAGCCAAAGTCGTACTCCGTCAGGACTTTCTGATCGGTGAGTGCTTTCCGGGGTGGCTTGAGTTCCAGCAGCTTCTGAATCGCGTCGGGATAGATTGCCCCGTTCAGCCGACCGGACAGCAGAACGCCAGGATTCTCGTCGAGCCAGCCTTCCAGTTCTGCGCTGCTCATGCGGGCCAGGTAACGGGCCAGAGCGGGAACACGCTGAACCGGGTCGGCATTCTCTTCCAGAATATCCGAAGTGTTCTGCAGAATCGTAGACACGGACTCGGGGATTTCAACCGGTACACCGCTGCGATCAAGCAGCGCTTCGCGGTTCAGTTCGAACCACTGAATCAGGTTTTCCCGCGTCAGTCCCACGAAATCGGCCGCACCGTGGAACACGCCTTGTGTTTCGGGAGTGATCCCGAATTTTGCCATGGGCATGTCGACCATATGGCAGGAGGTGCAGTTGAATTTCTTCAGCAGCCGCTCACCTTCAATCCGGGCCACTTCCGATTCATCGGGACGGTAGAGGTATTCCTCCGCGGGCGGATTCGCCACGAGGCCAAGCACGAACGTGGCGATGGCTTCAATCTGACGTTCATCGAACGGGAACTTCGGCATCCGCAGTCGTTCGTCGTACCGCTTGGTTTCGATCTTGTGGTAGTCGTAACTGCGGGGCTGCCGCAGCTTCTGCCACAGGAAACCGGCCCGTCCGTGGTGCATCAGGTCTTCGTAGAAGTAGGCCGTCCGCATACTGTCTTCGCGTTCTTCTTCTGAATCGAACGCGTCGGCCGCGGCCTTCTTCATGGCCGTTTCCACAAGTTCCTTCGTGCTGCTGCCGTCCGGCTCACCGTGATGGTGCAGGAATTCGTGAATATGTTCCTGAGCCAGCTTACTGGTGTCTTTCCGACCCCAGTCCTGCAGGGTGGTGCCAATCGGGCGGGCGGACTCGAAACCGGGAATGTCGTGGCAGCCGTAACAGCCGAATTTCGCAATCGTGCGGCGACCCACGTACTTCAGCCGGAGATTCAGCCACTCTTCGTCGCTGACATCGCCCGCGGCCGGGTCCAGTTCGATTTCGTCGCCCTTGATTGCGGCGGTGGGCAGGGGGAAGTCCCGGGATGCGGGAATGGCTTCCTGGCCTTCGGATGCCGGGACACCCAGGAACTGATCGATCTGCTCTCTGGTCAGCAGCTGACCAAGGAAGACACGGGACAGTTCGTCCAGAGTCTGGTCGTCGAACTTCGGACTGGTGTAAGTTCCGGGGCCGCCCTCCAGCAGGAATGCGGCGATATCCGCGGCCGGATCGGCGTAGGAGTCGCCTTCGCCTTCCGGATCGAGATACAGGTCGGGCATCCGTGTGCGGGCATGGTAGCGGGACGGTTCACGAATCCAGCTGTAGAGCCAGTTGAATCCCTGTTCTCCTTCACGCACCTTGAGGTGGACTTCATCCAGCGTGGGACCGAAATCGGCTTTGGAACCGGGGAACTTTTTGTGGCTGTGACAGGCCATGCAGCCACGGCGGGAGAATTCGATGGCTCCCCGTTCGACATCCGGCTCGTAGCCCTGCTTCGGTGCATCCAGTTCCATTTCTTCGGAGCGGTCAAACAGGTAGGCGGAAATTCCCGCCAGCTCCACCGGCTCGAAAGCGATGGCGTGGGGATCCTGCTGATTGGTCAGACCGAAGAACCGGGGCATGCGGGTGGAAGGCCGGAACCGCTGCGGGTTCTCCGTCCAGTAGCTGACCCACTCCGGTGTGGTCTTCTTTTCGATGTGCCGGAGCGAAGGACCGACTTTACGCAGTCTGCCGGCGATCATGTTGGGATCGGAAGCAATCCGTTCCCGTTCCTCGGCCGTGCTGGGCTCCAGACGCAGATCAGGACCAATCGCCACACCAGCATCGTAGCCGTGAATTTCATGGCAGCCGAAGCAGCCGTAAGTTTCCAGCAGCTGGTAGCCTTCATACAGCTTCGGCGCGCTGGACCCGAATTTGGGGTGCACACCCAGCTCTTCCACCTGATGGTGGCACTTGATGCAGCCCGATTCGCGGAACCGCTCCGGGTGCATGGGATATTCCCAGAAGTGGTTCGAAGCATAGTGGTGCTCGTCGTGCCACAGCTCGGCCATGTGCGGGTCGTTGGGAGAATGAGCCGCATTGGTGAAGCTCGTGGCGGAACCCTGCCCCGAGTGACAGATGGTGCAGCCGAATTTCTGCACGGGGTGCGGAGAGGATGCTGTCAGGTACAGATCCGGATTCGGATGCGTGGCATAAGGGTGCGGGAAGCTCTTGTTCCTGACCCACTCGCTGACTCCGCCGGCAAGCGAATCGCCGTGCGGGAATGCCGGCCGGTTGCCACTTTCAATCTGGTCGATCAGAGAGTGGCAGGTGCGGCAGCGGTCGTAGCGGGCCGTCTCGGCCATACCCAGAGTGATTTTGAGATTAGGCAGCCAGTCCTGCTGAATCTTCAGGTGGGAGTTGAAGCCGTCGATAATCGGCCACTCCATGATCTTCCGCTTGGCCGCGGAGAACATGCTTTCCGGCTCGATCTGATTCAGCGTCGTGTGCAGCCGGTCGATGTCGGATTCCAGCCGGGTGAGTTCCGCGCGGGCGGCGTCTCTCTTGTCGGTCAGAGACGACAGTTCCTGCTTTTTCTCCGTCAGCAGGGCGTCGTTCTGCTGCAGCTGCAGCTGGAGGGTATCGGCAGCGGCCTGGGCTGACGAGAAACCGGTGCGCAGTGTCTCCGTGCGGGCTTCCGGCAGGCTGTCGCGGATCGCGAGGTCGTAATTGGCCCGGGCCACGTCCCGTCTGGCGTTCTGCACTTTCAGCGCACGGGCCAGTTCATCGGACTTGAGCTTCAGTTCGCGAATTTCGGTCTGCAATTCGGCCAGCCGGCTTTCGGAATCTTTCAGCTCGGACTCCGCCTGCTGCAGAGTCTTTTCGGCTGCTTCGATTCGCTCCAGACGCTGGACATCTTCTTCCAGCAGCCGTTCGCTCTGCTCGATCCGGGCCACCCGGATCTTCTCCGTCGTTTTCTGATAATCCCGCCACTCACGCGAGTGGTCTTTCGCCATCATGATGAACGTGACGCCAAACAGGCCCAGCGCACTGATGGCGAACACGACATGCAGCGTTCGCAGGTTTCTCAGGAATGAATCTGTCGCGGGCATTGGTCTCTCGCCCAGTGGGGCCAGCAGTCAGCCGGACCGGAGGAAACAGGTTCCTGCCGGGCCGAATACTGATCTGTCAGTCGTCAGTAGTCAGGCGGCAGCCGTCAGACCGTGCTGCCATCCTGGTGAAGTCTTACTGTCGTACGCCGGCACTTCAGATATTGAAGAACCACTCTGGAATTGCCACGAGATACTTCAGGTTCACCGTCCAGCGAAGGACCATCTTGATCGGCAGGGCTGCCATCATCAGGACGAGGTTGGAGAACACCATGTATCGCAGGAAACCCAGTCGGAAGAAGAATTTCCGGAAGATCGTCACTGCCATCAGCGGCGGCAGGGCAATCAGGTAGACCAGCACAAGGATCAGTCCCGGAGATTCACGCAGCAGGATTTTCCCGGTCTGCACCAGTCCGGAATCCTCCGGACCAGGCATCGGCATGCCGGTGTTCAGCATGCTGAGCCAGAACCATTCCGAGAGGTTGACGTTATTCAGCAGTTCCAGCTTGTGGACGTCCCAGTATTCGTAAATACCGAAGATGTTCCAGTTCGGTCCCCGCAGGAACGTTCCCAGAATAATCATGCCGATCCACAGCGGCAGGAAGCCGAACATGAAGGTGATGATGGCAAACTTACGCTCGTTGAACGTGTAGTAGCCGTTCCCCTTCGGGTTGAAGTCGATATAGGGAATCGCCATCAGGCCCACGAGAATCACACTCGGGAACACCACACCGGCCAGCCACGGGTCAAAATAGACCAGCATTTCCTGCAGACCGAGGAAGTACCACGGGGCTTTCGAGGGGTTCGGCGTTTTCACCGAGGATGCCGGTTCTTCCAGCGGGGCCTGCAGGGCAATACCCCAGCCGACGAGCACCACCGTCAGCACGACCATGCAGATCAGTTCGGTGTAGACCAGGTCGGGCCACACGAGAACTTTCTCGTTGTTCTCTTCTTCAACTTTCGGCAGGCCTTTGGCGATGCGGTCGTCGTTCTCCACGGCCCGGCTGAAGTACAGCCAGGTGAAGAAACCCACGATGTACAGCATGCCCACAATCGGCACGTTATCCGGCTTGCCGACAATCTGTCGGAAGTCATAGTCCGTCAGGCTTAATGTCATGAACAGGACGGCCAGGTTAAACAGGCACCAGGCCACTGTCGGCTTCAGCAGCCATCTTCGCCAGATAATCATCAGAGCGAACAGGACGACTGACAGCAGGAAGAAGAATCGGGCGTCTGCCAGGACGGAGTCGATCATCTGCCGGGCAAAGACCGGCATGCGGATCAGGAAACCCTCCGGAGTGCTGAAGCCCGTCAGATGGGCCAGCGCCAGCATCAGCAGCACGACTGAATAAGTCGCCCACAGAGTGGCTGCCGGGAATTCGGTTCCACCAAACAGATCCGGCAGATGCAGGTGTCCATCCTGCCTGTAGCTGCGTCGCGTCCAGCCGACGTTCAGCAGAAACAGCAGTAGGTACAGCCATCCCAGGCCGTAGATCACGCCTGATGTCAGATCAGGATGAGGATCAAGCATCCGGAGTCTTCCGCGATGTCCTGGAGTTCTGCGGAGGCCGACAGCGGCTCCGCGAATCAGTAAATAAACAACGGTGTTTCACTGCTGGCCGGCAGAGCAGCGGGACTGCCGGGAATCGACGGCAGGCAACTGTCTGTTCAGACCAGTGAATTCTGGCGGTCAGGTGGCCGGGACCATCTGGTCCCGGCAGCCGTTCTGAGTCGCCATTGACTGCCTGCGAGGTGTTCTGTCCGTCGGCCGCAGATCAGCCGAAGAGCAGAAGTCAGCCGGGAGAGGCAATCCGTATCCCGGGCTGTAAAAGCGGAGTTCTTAATTTTCACCGTCAGCTGAGACCCCGGGGGAGCTCAGCATGCTGACTGCGATGGCAACCTGCTTGCGGACTGTTCGAATCGGCTGTTTCAGGTTCCGCGGTCTGCTGTCGGCACGGGGCGGACAACATTCAGTTCACGGGCGGCCCGCTGAGTCGAACAGGCCTTTACAGTGGCTGACTGATACCGCCGTCCTTCCGGACCCGCCAGAAGTGGATGGCAATCAGGCCGGCCACAACCAGAGGAATGGCCACACAGTGCATGATGTAAAACCGGTTCAGGGTGGCTTCACCGACGAACCGTCCACCCAGCAGCAGGAAGCGGGCATCGCTCCCGCTGGTAATCAGATCGAAACCACCGACATTGAGCAGCTGAGCACCCGGACCTTCATAACCCAGGAACGGCGTGGCCCGGGCCATGTTGGAACCGACGGTAATGGCCCAGATCGCCAGCTGGTCCCACGGAAGCAGATAACCCGTGAACGACAGCAGCAGTGTTAACACAAGCAGGAGCACACCCACCACCCAGTTGAATTCTCGTGGTGGCTTGTAACTGCCGGTTAGAAAGACGCGGTACATATGCAGCCAGACGGTAATCACCATGGCATGCGCACCCCAGCGGTGGATTTCGCGCATGATTCCCAGAGTGGTGACATCCCGCAGCGCAAGAATATCGTTAAATGCCCACTCCAGCGTTGGCCGGTAGTAGAACATCAGCAGCACGCCGGTAATCGTCTCGACCAGAAACAGGAAGAAGGTAATGCCGCCCATACACCAGGTGTAGGACAGGGCAATTCCCTGCTGCTTAATTGAGACGGGATGCAGGTGCAGGAAGAAGTTCGTCAGCATGACGACCGCGCGGTTGCGGAGGTCGTAAGGTGCCGGATGACGAAAGATGCTCTTCCAGATCTGAGAGCCGCGTATGTAATCACCAACGGACATCGGAACGCTTCACCCTGCAAGAAACCCGAGTTGGATACTCATCAGGCCGCAGTGGCCGAACGGCAGTAAACCGTGCTGGCTGCTGAATTTTACTGTTCGCCCCCTTGTCAGGTAATGGCCAGGTGAGCCATTGCCTGTACCAGCCGGGACCGTCCAGCCTGTGTACTTCGTCTCCGGAGATTCGAGTTTCCGGAGATTGTCTGCCGGGCCTGACCTTGGCTTCTGCCGGGCGGACCGCTGACTGTGCGGCGAATGCCTGCTGGAAACCTGTGTGCCGGCGAACGGACTACACCACCGAGACGAAGGAGGCTGCATCCTCCCACTGGCCGAGTTCCTGCTGGAACTTGACGCTCTTGTTGACTTCCAGCATGCCGTCTTCGGCCAGCCGGATGCCGTAACGTTCGAGCGGCCGTGGTGCAGGCCCTTCAAAGTTGATTCCGTTAATGTAAAAACCGGAACCGTGACAGGGGCATTTGAATTTCTGTTCGCCTTCCAGCCAGTTCGGCGTGCACCCCAGGTGAGTGCAGACCGTGGAGAGGGCGTAGATAATGTTTTCGCCTTCGTAGACCGTCTGCACGACCCAGATGCCGAACTGTGCCTTCCACTTGGTGGAGACAACGCCCGGGGGGTAATCTCCCGGAGGGCCGATCTTGAAGGTGGTCGGCGGTTCGACGAGCACGTTGGGCATCATGTAGCGGGCCAGACCCAGCGTGGCGGCCATGGTGGCTCCTGAAAACAGGATCCAGGCGGCTGCGAAGGGAGAGGCCAGCAGGCCCACTGTGGACCGCAGAAAACCGCGGCGACTCTGCTGTGGTTCTTTCTTCTGAACCACGGGAGGCCGGCGGGAAGGCAGTGGCGGGGTGACCGGGCCGGCCGGTTTTGCTGCCGGGGCCGGGGCGTCACTGCGAACGGCTTTCACCATCTCGGCGACAGTGGGACGTTCGCCGGCTGCTCCGGCGGCGGCTGGCTTCTTTGCGGCGGGCTTTGCTGCCGCGGCAGCCGGTTTGGCTGCTGCGGGGGCGGCTCCGCCTTTGGCCTGAGCGCGGGCACGGGCCAGAATATCACTGGTGGAGGTCGGAGTCTTCCCCGCTCCGGCCGGTTTGGCGGAGGCGGCCGGCTTCTCAGCGGAAGCAGCGGCGGGCTTAGCTGCCGCGCCGCCCTTCTTCTGGGCACGGGCCATTGCCAGAATATCGGCGGTGGAGGCGGGCGTCTTCTTTCCCGCAGCTGCCGGAGTGCCTTCACTCGGGCTGGCCGCGGGCTCGGCGGCTTCACTCTCGGCTGCTGGTGAATCAGCGGCAGGCTCCGGAGCCGATGACGTATCGTCGGCGGATGGAGTGGAACCGCTGCCACTGCCAACCTGAGCCCGGGCACGGGCCAGGATCTCTTCGGTTGTCAGCTTTTTTGCGGCCATTCGTTCCGTTCTTCTTCCATCAGGCCTGCCGGCCTGCAGCCATGTTGTGCCAGAGTGCCTGTTCGGCACAAAGGGCGTTGTCTCTTGCTGCCAGCGGGCTGAGAAACCAGGCGGCGGGCAGGTGGGGAAGCCCCACAACATCGAGATTCTGTCACGCACCGGCCTGACTGACAACCGTGACTGATCAGCCCCGGGGGGTTTTCTCAGAAGAAGGAAGTGGCTCTTCGGGCCATTCTCAACAGTGGGAACAGAATCTGCTGCTGCAGCGGCATGTTCAGGCTTCGCAGAGTGTTATACTCGCCTTCTCTGCCCGGTCTTCATCTGCTGTCACGTTCACCTGCGGTTGATCGCATGGTGTTCGGCTGGGCGGCAGTATTGGTTCTTCTGCTGTGAACATTCATGACCAGTGACCAGCCACCACAGGACAGTCCGGAAGCGGTGATCGCGGAGTTTGACCGTCTGATCCGGCGGGATCCCGCGCGACGGGGGCTGATCAGCTCGGAACCGCTGTCGGGGCCGCTGTGTCCGGGTGATCTGTGGTCGGCCGCTCGGGAGTTGTCGCAGAATGGCCGCCGGGTCGGAATTCTGACGGGCTTCTTTATTCCCCATGGGAGTCCGCCCGCGGCCGAGACGGACGGACCACCAGGGGCTGTGCTGCTGGCGCTGGCGCTGCAGGCCGCCGGCATGGAAGCCTTTGTGATCTCTGATGAGCATTGCATCGGGGCGGTGCTGGCAGCGGCTGAGGCAGCCGGCCTGAGCCGGAGCAGTGTCCGCTGCTGCCCGCCTGGCGATCCGGCTGCGCGGAAGCAACTGCTGACTGGCGACGGAACGGAGCCAGTTTCGCATCTGATCAGCATCGAGCGGGTGGGGCCAGCCCACTCTGAGGATTCGCTGTCCGCCCGGCCTGATTGCCGTCCGGAAACCCTCAGACAGTTTCTGTCGCTGGTGCCGGCGGAGTCTCATGGCCGCTGCTTCAACATGCGGGGCGTGTCGATCGATGAATATTCCGCCGACCTGCACCTGCTGTTTGATGAACTCCCCCTGTGCTGCCCCGAGGCCCGTACTATTGGCATCGGGGACGGGGGAAATGAGATTGGCATGGGCCGGATTGCCTGGGAGGTGCTGTCGGCGCGAATTCCCGGGCCGGCAGCGGCTGTGATTCCCTGCCGCATTGCAACCGACTGGACCATTATTGCCGGAACGAGCAACTGGGGCGGGTTCGCTCTGGCGGCTGCCGTGCTGTATCTGAAGCAACTGCAGTCAGTTGCGGCTGGCTGGGATGCCGATTTTCATTTGCGGCTACTGGAAGCGATGGTCTGGCAGGGGCCGGCGGTGGATGGGGTGACCGGCCAGCAGGAATCGTCCGTGGATGGCTTGCCGTTTCTGACGTGGATCCAGCCGTGGGAAGCCATGTACCGCATGCTGGGCCACTGAGCGGGCTTCCCCGGTTTATGCAGAATGCGGTCGCGGCGCAGAGGCCGAATCCTCTGCGAACCGCCAGAGAAAACCACGTTCCCGGTTTCATTTTCCGGGCCCATATTTCAGATTATACGCAGCACTCATTTTGAGAAAGGAGACACCGATGACCGGTTACACAGTGCACACGGGGACCACAAAAAAGTTCGTCCAGGGCTGGGACCAGATCTTCGGTAACCCGGCTCCGGGCGACGAGGGGAAAAGCGAGGGAACGGACCGGCAGCCCAAATCGAAACCGGCCAGGTCGCCAAAGAAGGGTGCTGCGGGGAAATCCCGAGGCGGCAGCAAGCCGGCTGCAAAGAAGTCCGCAGGAAAGCAGCCGGCCGCGAAAAAGAAAACAGCAGGCAAGGCGGCAGGCAAGGGGCGAAAGAAGTCGAAGTGAGGCTGCGGAGTCTCGCCGGAGTCGGGGCCTGCCGGTGTACAACTGGAGGCAACGGAAGAGCCCTGGCTGTTAAACCGGGAGGGCCGGGTGGTCTGTGACTTCTCCCTTTGCCGCAGATGGAATGCGGCCGGGGATCGCTCATGCTGGCGGGAGGGCGGGACCGATATTGAAGCTCAGCCCGTCCGCACTAGCCAGATGGCGGGGTTCCGACAGCAAGGAGGTTGCCATGTCCGACGAGATTCTGTCCGGCGAGGAAATTCAGGTTACCGGCAGCACCACCAGCGAAGAGGTGGTCGAGTACGAAGAAATCTCGAGCGAAGAGGTTGATCGTGTCGTCGCGGAACTGGAAGAACTGATGGAGACGGTTGACAGCGAGAACATCAGGGTCAGCCTGGAAGAAGCAATCAACGCGATCTTCTATCTGGTCTATGATACTGCGGATGAGGAAGAATCAGACATTGAGCCGCTGGCAGACGCTGCCTGACGCAGTCCAGTTTGGCTCCTTTCAGCCGGGGCGGTGATGTGCCGTTCCACTGAAGGGCCCTCCGGAAGTCTGCGCTGCCCGGTCTGCGGTCCTCAGGCTGGCCTGCAGAGGTCAGTCTGCTCCCCTTCCGGGACTGATCGGAAATCCAGAGTTTTCCCGCCTCCTGCTGGCGGGTCGAACCGATGGTCGCATCTTACCAGGTGTGGTCAGGTTTTCCGGCCGGAACCTGAAGAACAGAATTCCGGAACGATGACGGTAGCCGACGATTCTGATCCATCGTCTGAGACGCTCACAGCCCCCGAATGACACTTGTCGTTCGGGGGCTGTGGCATGCGCTGAGAGTGAACAGGCCGGATGTTACTCTGGCGGGGCGGTGCCGGTGGCCGGCAGACTGACATGCACGGTGCGGGTCGCCTGTTCGATCTTCGTGACCTGGCCGAAGTCGATCTGCTTCGCGAATTTCGCCAGATCATTCACGGGAGACACGAGAAAGACCGTCTGCCCCGGCAGGGCCGAACCTTCCTGAAGGTCGGTGTCGTCGGAGTCGCCCAGCTGCTGCAGCTGTTCTTCGATTCGGCGGAGCAGCGGCCCGGAGAGCTGTCCCGAGGGTTCCGCGGGAGCAATCACCACGCGAACCGTCTTCTCGGGAAGAGTGTTCCCGGTGGCAGCGTCCGTTCCGGGTGTGTCTCCGGCAGCGGGGGCCGGAGCTTCTGATGTGCCTGGAGAGTCGCCGGATGGTGGCGGGCTGTTTCCCGCTGCAGGACCGATGCGGCCGCCTTCCAGTGCCATCACTGCAGCGCCAAGCGGGAGAATGACGTCGGCCAGCAGGACCTGGTCAAATTCATCCTGAGTACGGGTCTCTTCCAGGGAGGCGATGACAGATTCGATGCGGTCCAGCCGGCTGAGGGCCTGATCGACTGGAATCGTGCTGGCCGCAGAGGAGAACTGGCGGACCCGCTGCTGTGCGGAATCGAGAAAAACGGGCCAGCCGGCGGCGAGGTTATCGGGAATCCAGCGTCCTTCAACTTCGACAAACTGGAAATCGGAGGCGGCTTCACCTGGCCGGGGTGAGGTGATGCGGACCACCGCGACCTGCCCCTCCATGCGGACGAATGAGGCTTCGACCCGGGACAGATTGCCGAACGGATCCGCGGGATCGAGAGCAGACACCGCGGCGAACTGTTCGACGATGGCCGGCCCCGACTGCTGCAGCCACTCTTTGCCGCGGAACTGCTGCATTGCCTGGTGGCTGGCCAGCGGGCCGGAGAGGACCTCCCGGGCCAGAGCGGTGATGGCCGTCCAGTGACTGCGGACTTCCTCTTCTTCCCAGCGGCCGTCACGAGTCAGGATCTGCCGGAGTGCCTCGTTGCGGAAGACGGCGCTCTGCCGATCCTCCAGCAGTTTCACGCCGCGGCGGGCTACGGCGATCGTTCGATTCCAGACGCGTTCATCGACTCCGGAGGCCGAACTGCGGACCAGGCTGTTCAGTTCCTGCTGCCAGCTGCGGGGGAGGTACTCCCAGACTGCTGCCGGCTGATGTTTCACCAGCCCTCTGATGGCCGAGTTCACTCCGGCGGCCGGTGCCGCCGCGGAGTCGGGCGTATCGACGGGCGGTGGGACCCTGGGGCCTGCTGCGGAATTCTCGGCCGTTCTGTCGGAATCCGAGCAGCCGGCAGTCAGCAGGATGACCAGCAGCAGACCCCCAGGCGGGACGCGGTTCAGGAAAGTCATTTCAAACGCACTCCATTGCCCCCGGCCTGGTCGCTGAAACCCGGGCTGCGGACGTTGACGGAAAAGCCCGCCGGTGACAGATTGTGAACGGGCTTCCGCCGGAACTGCGGATTACTCGGCCGTGTTGCTGCCGCGGTCGGTCGCGGCTCCGAAGTCGTTGGCATAGTCCCGCCAGACGACGTGAATGTGGTTTCCGCTGTTCTGGGAATTGCAGTACTCCACCACGAACGTTGGTCCGGCGACACGGTAATAGTGCGGGCGTCCCGGTTCGGGAGAACCGGACCAGACGAACCGCAGCCGGCCGTAGCCCGCTTCCCGAATCTCGGCCATCAGTCTGTCTCAGAGTTCTTCAGGCAGCAGATCGGTGTAGACCCGCAGAACATCGAGCAGCCGCTGCTGCTGGACTTCGCTCATCTGTCCCCAGGGCAACCCTTCCGCGGGGAGCGGTCTGACGACCGGATCGGCATTGGTGACGACATCGAACGGAGGTTCTTCAATCACGCGGGCGGTTTCCCGCTGGGCCGGGTCGAGCATGGTATACAACTGCCGGCCGAGATCTTCCTGAGCGGGCAGAATCCGCAGGCCCCGTTCCGGCCCGGAGGGAACCCGTCCGGGATTGGCTCCCACGACCAGCGGGGTGACGGACACGATTTTACCGCCGTCCATCACCATGCTGACGATCAGATGGTGCCCTTCCACCTTCCACATCCAGCGGCCCTGCAGATCCGGGTTGCCGAAAATGGTGAGGTAGAACCGCTCCGGATCGCGGAACTTCCGGGCAAATTCGGTGTTCTCGATGGTGCGGAGAATATCCTCCAGAGCCATCAGATTGAGGGCTGTCTCGTAACCGTTTTCGCTCAGCCCGCTGCGGAGCACGTTGCGGAACAGGGTCTGCTGTTCCGGGTCCAGCTCCTTGAGCATGACACCGGTCCGCTCCCAGGACACCCGCGGGTAGTAGTGCCACACCAGCCTGCGTTCGTCGTCGTAGTCCAGGTGAGCTTTCTTCCGCAGCCCGGGGGGTAATGACTGCAGAAAGGCGGTGGCCGCTGTGACCATTGGCCGGGCCAGCGGAGAGACTTCCTGCGATGGCGTGTCCGCCGACTGTTCCGCCTGTCCAGCGGCCACGGGCTGTGCGGGCTGCCGGGCAAAGGCCACAGCCAGCGCAATGGCACATGAGGTCAGAATTCGGGCCAGTAGGGCGGAGGCTTTCATGGGCTGATCCTGTCGGAGACTGTCCGGAATTCTGTTGCAGGGAAGGCGGAAGGTTTCTGACACGGCAGCCTGTCATCCTACCGTGCGGGGAGTGCTGTGCAAGATCGGGGAGAGTCAGAAGGTCAGCCTGCCCGGCCCGTTTGCGGGGAACTGCAGCAGCCGGGCGGGTTAACGGTCCGGCATGGTGCCCGCCACCGGATCAGGCTGGAGACTGGTGCTGCCCGTCAGGTCGCCATCCAGGGGGAAATGCAGCAGCGTGTGTTCGTCGGCGGTGAGTGCCGCGGCGGCGGGTTTAAACCGGAACGGATTGAAGGTCTGCTGCGGGCCGAATTCCACGGTGCGGTCGGCATAACGGGCGACAGAGGAGATTCGCAGTTCGTCGATGGCGTATCTGTCGTCCGGCCCGGCCAGGAACAGGAACTCGCTGCGGGACTCCACAGCGGGGCTGATACGTCGGGGCGCGTTCCCGTAGCCGCTCCACCAGGTGCTGCGATAGAACCCCGTATCGTGCCCGTTGACATACACCTGAATCAGCGAAACATCGGGGTCACGGACGGCCGGCTTCCAGCAGATGGCCAGATGCGCCCACTCGCCATAAGGCAGGTTCTCCGGCAGCGGCATGGTGACGGGACCGTTGGTCAGCAGGGTGACCAGCCGGCGGCGTTGCAGTCGCCGGTCCCACAGCACCTTCACCCACAGCTCGATCGTGCCTTCCTTCAGGCTGTACAGCGGGACTTCCTTCCCATTGACGGTGATGTGGTCCGGCAGTTTCAGTTCCCCGCCACGCATGACCTGCAGGGCCTGGCCGAACCGGCCGGGAACGAACCGGGCTTGGCGGTCGGCATCCGGCACCGGGGGTAAGGCAGCCAGAGTGGGAGCTGCAGCGGGCAGCTGCTCCGGCAAAGTGGTCGATTGGTGCGAACCCCAGCACGCTGCCGCAGGCCAGCCGGCAAGCTGCAGGTGAATGCGGGCGGTGGCGGTGTTTTTCAGCTGCAGTAACTGCCCGGTTGTGGTGGACGTCAGGTCGAACGTCATGCGGTTGCCGGTTACTTTCCCGGCGAGCGGATTCCCGCTGGGATCCCGCAGCTGCACCTGCTGGGGGACGGCTGTGTGGACGGTGAGTTCCACAGGAACTTTCTCACCCCCCTGCCCCGCCGGTACCCGCACCGTGAACGACTCACCCGCTTCCAGCGAGATGGTGCGGGCGGCATTCTGCAGCAGCCGGCCACCGGAAAGCGTCAGCACACCCAGTTCGAGCTGGGGGGCAATGAGGTAATAGCCGGCCGGGACAGCGGCGGGGATCTGCAGTTCGTGCAGGTGGAGTTCGAAGTCCGGCAGGGTGCGGTCGAAGGGCTGCGAGTGCGAGGTATAGGGTTTCGTTTCGATCTGTTGTGCGGTCGAGGGCTGGCCAGCGGGACCGAGGATTCGGAGTGACCGGTCGTAGCCCCACAACGTGGCCTTGAGCGGTTCACCAGGTTGCTTGAGCAGGGCCAGTGCCGTCCGCTGGGGATGCAGCACCGCGGGCGGAGGGACTTCCACACCGGCAGCTTTCGCATCGGCGAGAACTTTGATCAGCCGGGGCACGCCCGTTATGGGGCGGATCATCGCCGAGGGATTGTACAGCCGGGTGTTAATGGACTGCGGCGATTCGAGCGGGGCGGCCAGCGGCAGCAGGCGGTCGAGTTCGAGCTGCGCGAGCGTGAGATAACGGGCATCGCGGGTGAAGTACCAGGCATACGCCAGGTGCACGCTGGAGTACACGCCAAGGTCGCCGCGATACGGTTCGGCCCCGTACAGGCGGTCGAAGTATTTCTTCAGAATGCCGGGCACCTGCGGGTCGCCGGTCACCCGGTAGTACTTCCACAGGGCGGGCAGCCAGTAATGGGCCATCCACGGGGCATCGGCATTGGCGGGGCCGCTGTTATCCTGCGACATCCACACGCCAATCGGCCCGTCGGCATCGAGAAAAGCGTCCGCATATTCCTCGAGGACCTGACCAATGACGGGATCCCAGGTGTGCTCGTACAACGTGGACAGGTTGAAGAACAGCGTCATCTGGTGCCGCATGCCGGACGAAAACGGTGCATAGTCGCGGATCATTTCCGCCCAGGTCTTCGCCGGTTCGCCCGGGCCGGAGGGGCGGAACCACGGCTGTTCCCGGTGCCACGGTTTCACATCGGCCGAAGCACTGGTGATGCCGGCCAGCGGGCTCCAGTATTCCCGCCAGTAGTCGACCACCTGGTTGAACCGTTCATCGCCCGTCAGCACGTAAGCCAGCGTGGTGGTTTCGAGGGTGCGGTGATAGCTCGCCCAGAACTGCGAACCTCCGCGAAGCCAGGCTTCGGCGTTGTGATGGTTCCTGGAGAAATGCACGGCGTTATCGACCGTCCAGTCGCCCGGCTGCCAGTGCAGGTTGCGGGGCTGCTCGGCTTTTCTGCCGCCCGTCCAGTCGCATTCAAACTTCAGCGGTACATGCGAGACGGCCACATCGACCCAGTGATTCTCCGAGGGGATGGCCCAGTCGTAGAACTTCCGCTCGCCCGATCGCAGATAGTTCCACCAGAACTGCGTTTCCTTCTGGTAGGTATGGAATTCAAACCGCCGCGGGTCGGCATAGTGCCGCTGTGCCACGGGATCCCACTGGTAGCTGTAATGCGGGCCGGAGCCGAAGGCCCACCAGCCGTAATCGCCGAAGGTGTCCTGGGCGTAACGGCTCAGGTCGAACAGCCGGTCGACGATGGCTTCGTACTTCGAATCGTTCGGGCGGGGCATCAGCGGGCCGAAGACATCGGTTCCGCAATTCCATTCGCCCGTAGCGAGGGCCACGGGCTGCCGGCCGGCGAGCGAACCGTATTCCGCACCGGCCTGCCGCGCATCGGGCCCGGCGAAGTGATAGCAGACTTCGTGATGTTTACTGATGCCCTGTCCGTCGGAACCCAGCCGGCGGAGCGCGTCGTTGGAGCCGAAGAACATGTAACGGTGCAGAATGCTGGCCGGCGGGTCGGGGCCTTCCCATTCCAGCACATACTTCCGGCCCATCTCACCGAAGAAGTCCCGCACGCCATCCGGGCTGAAATCCAGCTCACCGCCCCGCGGGCTCCACAGGTGCAGCGTCAGCGCGTCGCCTGTGCATTCCCACTCCTTGGGGAACTGCTGCCAGAACCAGCGGAGCGAACCGGTGATGGTGGCCCGCTCGTCGGCTATCTGCAGCCACGCGCCCATGCGGTCCGGCTGGGCGACCTGCCGGGAACCGGCCGGGGTGACTTCCACCAGGCCGGCTTCGTAGGCCTGGTTCCCGTAGTGCCGGTACAGCGCCTGATACGACGAGACCGACGTGGTACGGTCCGTCCATTCGATGGGAATGGCGGGGGAACCTGGTTCGGGGGACGCCGCAGCGCTGACCGTTCGCTGGCCGGCAGCCGGAGGCAGGGACAGCGACAGCCCGATGTCCTGGAAGCGGGTGCTGGCGGTCGAGCCTTCAATGCGGAACTCATCGACCAGCTTGAGCAGGCCGAGATTCGCATACAGATGGTAGCGGGTTCGCGAGGCGACGATCCGCTGGCCCTGCGGCCCGGTGTAGTAACCATCGACCCGCACACAGGCCCGCACCGGGCCGGACTGTTCCACCACGATCCGGCGGTCGGCGGCATTGGCCGCGATGGAGAATCGTTCGGGCTTTGCGGGGTGCGAATTGAGGTAGTAATGGTCTCCGGTGGTTCCGCCGGCGGCCACCTGCTCGTCGGCGGTGAACTGGCCGTCGCGGTTCAGGTCGAGGGAAATCGAGCCCAGGGCGGCCGGGCCACTGTTCAGGAACTGGACCTTGAGTTCGCCCGTGGCAACCTCGACTCCCTGTTCTTTCTCAGCGATCTTCAAAGGAGAAGGCAGATTGGTCCGCTGGACATCGTCGCCGAACTCCAGCCAATAGGCGGTATCGGGGCGGGCGATGAAATCGATCGTCAGCCAGCGGATGCTCGTTCTCTGGCGATCCCACGTGCCGGTGACCTTCGACTGCAGCGGGTGCTCCTGGCCGGCGGCATCGACCAGCCGGCAGTGGCTTTCGTCTGTCAGCCCGCCCCGGGGAAAGGGCACACCAGTAGTGACCGGCCAGGCGACCGAACGGTTCTCCCGCGGTTCGTCGATCTTGAGTGGAATGCGGGTGGCTGCCGTAACGGGAGCTGCCGCAGTGAAGCAGAACAGCAGGACCGCCAGGGGCAGCAGCGTTCGCAGGGGGTGAAGAGTGCGGCGTCTCGTATTCTGCACTGGCGACATGAGCGGTGCCCCGGCGGAGGACGGAGAGAACAGGTGAGCTGTGCGGTTCGCCGGACGGATCTTCGAGAATCGTCTCCGCAGGATGCGTACCGCCCGGACGTACACAGGGCAGCCTAACCAGAGGCTGCGCTCTGCACAATGTGCCACTGCCCCGGTGTGCTGGATCTGCTGCCGGCCAGCCCGCGCAAATCGTGTGGCGATTCTGTAGGATGCGGGCATCGAGGAGTGTGGTCCGCCGGATGGATCCCGCACAGGTCTGGTGTCGATCAGCGTGCCGGGCAACCCGCGAAACAGCCCGAGACGGGGCACAGAGCAACAGGAGCAGTCAGCGATGGAAATTACAAATCTGGGTCGGGCGGGTGTGCGGGTTTCTCGGATCTGCCTCGGCACCATGATGTTTGGCGGGCAGACCAGCGAAGCGGATTCGATCCGCATCATGCATCGCTCGCTGGATGACGGCATCAACTTTTTCGATACGGCCAACATCTACAACGCGGGCGAATCGGAAGTGGTGGTGGGCAAGGCGATTGCCGATCGGCGGGACCGGGTGGTGCTGGCGACCAAGGGCCGCGGACCGATGGGCCAGGGTCCGAATGATTCCGGTGCCAGCCGACTGCACATGATGCGGGCACTGGATGACAGCCTGGCCCGGCTGAAGACGGACTACATTGATGTGTATTACCAGCACACGCCGGATTACGACACGCCGATTGAAGAGACGCTGCGGGCGATGGATGACATGGTTCGCTCCGGCAAGGTGCGGTACATCGCCTGTTCCAACTTCCGCACGTGGCGGCTGATGGA
>JAGQPV010000268.1 GCA_020426545.1 Planctomycetaceae bacterium | reverse complement strand
TTTGACCAGCTGCTCCTGCGGGCCGGAGCCGGTACGGCTGGCCTGAAGCGAGACTTCCCGCCGGCTTCGCTTGCGGCGGTGGACATTGCAGGCCAGATTGGTGGCAATGCGAAACATCCAGGTCGAAAATCGCGCCGTGGGCTGGTAACCGGCCCGTGCCCGATAAATTCGCAGGAAAGCTTCCTGTGCCAGGTCTTCGGCCAGTTCCGTATCGCCCAGCATATGGCCGAAGATCCCCACCAGCCGGTCCTGCCATGCCAGAACCAGCTGGCTGAACGCACCCTCATCGCCCTCCCGGACACGCAGCATCAGCTGCACATCGGGATCCTCCAGCCAGGGAGAGTCGGCCCCTTCTGTTGTGCCTGCGATATTCACACGTTCTCCGGACTGAACTCGAATCAGAGTGACCGGTTCGGATATCATTCAAAAGGCTATCCGGTAACCTGCCACCAACTCAACCGGCAGGGTCTCATGGTAAACCAAACCGCAGAAGATTGCCGGCGCCAGCTGCTCGAGCGCTTTGGAGATTCAAACACGGTACCAGCCCGGAAGTTTCGCTGTCTTCCTCGCACGGGCTGAATTTCTGAACTGCCGGGCGGCCGAAGCGGGAAAACCGTGGAGTTTCCCCGCAGCTGATTCTGACTGTTTCTCTGCGTCTGTTCCTCTGCCTGATCTGAAAATGTGCCATGACTTTCAGCCCGCTGCCACTGGGGTATTGCACGAACGTCCATCCCGGCCTGACGGTTGCGGCAGTGGAAGCCGGCCTGCATGAGTATACGGTTCCCGTGCGGGCCCGGCTGGCGCAACCGCTGGCGGCCGGTTTGTGGCTGGCCCGCCCGGTGGTTTCGGAATTGCTGAAAGAACCGGGCCGGCTCGAGTTCTTCGCGGAAGGACTCACTGAGCAGGATTTGAGCTGTTATACGCTCAATGCCTTCCCTTATGGGGACTTTCACAGCGAACGGGTGAAAGACGCCGTCTATCGGCCGGACTGGACCACGGCCGAGCGGCAGGACTACACGCTCGACTGTGCGAAAGTGCTGGCCGTGCTGCTGCTGGCTGCCGGATACCGGGAAGGGAGTATCTCCACGGTACCGCTGGGTTACCGGCTGCATGTGGAGAATACGGAAGAAGCTTGTCTCCAGTTTCAGGACCAGTGCATTGCCCGGCTGATTGCCACCGCCCGTTCTCTGGCGGAACTGGAGCAGACCTGCGGGTGCACGATTCGTCTGGCGATCGAACCGGAACCCCGGTGCCTGCTGGAGACCACAGCCCAGACGCTGTCATTCTTCGCCCGGCTGCGGGACCAGGCAGCAGCTGCGGGAGCGGCCGAAGCCGTGGAACGCTACCTTGGCCTGTGCTTTGATGTCTGCCACCAGGCGGTGGAGTTTGAAGATGTGGCCGATTCGATCCGTCAGCTGGATGCGGCCGGCATCCGGCTGAACAAGGTGCACATTACCTGTGCCATCGACGTGCCGCAGCCACTGGAAAATGTGGAAGCCCGCAACGCACTGGCCCGGTTTGTGGAACCCCGCTACCTGCACCAGACGATGGGCCGCCTGGCGGATGGAACCATCTGCCAGGCGGAAGACCTGAACCTGGATCTCACCCGCAATCCACCCGAGCCGTTGCGGTCGGCCGAGGCATGGCGGGTCCATTACCATGTCCCGGTGAATGCGGAATCCGTCGGCCCCCTGGGTACCACCCGGAACGAACTGCGGAGTGCCCTGAAGGAAGTGCAACGCCTGTCGTATGCACCCCACCTCGAAGTGGAAACCTACACCTGGGAGGTGCTGCCGGACGGATCGCAGACGCCGCTGGTCGAAGGTCTGACTCGCGAGCTGGAGGCGACTCACGCTCTGCTGAAGCAAACCACGGACGCCTCTGCCTGACAGGCTGTGACGTCACGCACTGGTCAGCGGCGCCCCGGTAAGTCCGGCTCAAAGCCCTGGCTCAGTCGGTACCAGACCATCCGCCTCGTGGCCGCTCAACTGACGCAGCAGGTCGGCAGTTGCGGCGAGAGACAGCATCCGGCCGCACGCCGAGCCTGAAAGCTGCTGCGGCGAACGTGCGGCCTGTTACCGGTCGATTTCGCCCATCACGATATCGAGCGAGCCAACGATGGAGGGCACGTCGGCCAGCAGATAGCCTTCGCACAGCTGCTTGGTGACCGACAGATTGCAGAAGCAGGAGCTCTTGGCCCGCAGACGAAGTGGTTCGGCCTGGCCATTGCCGACGAGGTAGAAGCCCATCTGACCGCGGGGGCACTCTGTTTCCAGGTAGCACTCGTCCTTCGGCAGCTTGGTCGACATCTTGTACGGCACCCGGGTAGTCCCTTCGGCCTGGTCGTACTTCTCCAGTGACTGGCGGACCAGCGAGATGCTCTCGATCACTTCCAGCATCCGCACATAGAACCGGCACCAGTTATCGCCCAGGACAACTTCCGGAGGGGCTTCCTCGAAGGGAGCCACAATCACTTTGAAGTCGTAATCCTTGTACATATCCGTGTAAATGGGCTCGCCATCGCGGCGGAGGTCGTGATCGACGCCACTTCCCCGCAGGACCGGGCCGGTGCAGCCGTAGCTGATGGCCGCTTCACGGGACAGTTCTCCCAGGCCGGCTGTCCGCTTGATGAAGATCTGGTTGCGGGTCAGCAGGGTGTGGTACTCTTCGATGCGCGGCTCCAGCCATTCGAGGAACAGCAGCACCGCGTCTTTCCACCGCATTCTGGTGGAAGGACTCTTCCGTGTGAGCGCTGCCAGGCCGGGCGGAATGGTGATCTCTTCCGGCAGCGGATGGGTGGCACCGCCGATGGTGAGGTAGCTGTAGGTCAGCCGGGCTCCACAGGCTTCCTCGAACAGGTCGAGGATAATTTCGCGTTCGCGGAAGGCATACAGGAACGGGCTGAAAGTTCCCAGGTCGAGGCCATAAGCCCCCATGCCCACCAGGTGACTGGCGATACGGCCCAGCTCGGCGATGACGACCCGCTGCTCGACAGCTTTGGGGGGCAGCTCAAGGCCGATCAGTTTCTCGACTGTCAGCGACAGGCCGAGATTCATGTTCATGGCCGCCAGATAGTCCATCCGGTCGGTGTAGGGAATCCACTGCGGCGTGGCGAGGTTCTCGCCGATCTTCTCCGCGCACCGGTGCAGATAACCAATGTGCGGCGTGACTTCATTGACGATTTCACCGTCGGTCCGCAGCAGCAGCCGCAGCACACCGTGGGTACTCGGGTGCTGTGGTCCCATATTGACGAGCATCTCGTCGGTGCGGACGTCGAACTCGACAACGCGGGGATCTTCAATCTGCATGCTCATGAAAACACTCGAAAGATTCGACCGGACTGTTCCAGTTGTCTTTGTAAATTCGCTGCCAGGCGGCGAAGGATCGCAGCCGGCGGAGCCTGCCCGGGCCTGCTGTCTCTCCCTGGTGATTCACCCGACGAGCAGCAGCGGCCGGCATCAGCCGCCCCGGATACCGTGATACTCCAGCGGGAATTCGTAATCCTTGCGGAGCGGATGACCGACCCAGTCTTCGGGGCAGAGGATGCGGCGGAGGTTGGCATGCCCCACGAAGTGAATGCCCATCAGATCCCAGGCTTCTCGTTCGTGCCAGTCGGCAATACCCCAGACCGTGGAAACGGTGGGAATCTCCGGCGGCTGGCCGGCGATGTCATCCTTCCAGCGGGGCAGCCGCACCTTGATCACCGTGGAGTGCAGGTGCTCGTAGCTCGAGAGATGGTAGACCACTTCCAGGTGGGGTTCGTGTCCGAAAGATTTGGCCTTCTTCGGATCCGGTTCGAACCAGTCGATCGCGGTCAGGTCATTCAGATGGTCGAACCGCAGCCCGGCTTCGTCCCGCAGAAACAGGCACACCTCGTGAATGGCGGCGGGTGCGACTTCCACCCACGGATCCACGGCTTCCGACACGACTGCTGTAATGCGGGAATCGTCAAACCGGTCGAGCAACAGCTGGTGCAGCTGGCTGATATCGAAAAGTTTCATCAGGTTCTCGTCAGGTCATCTGCGGTTGTGAGTCAGTCGCTGGCTGATGCGGTGCCTTGTTCCGAATCTCAGCTGCAGCCGGCCGGTCTGTTGTGTTCCGGCCGGAGGCATCCCGAAGGCGGAATGCACGGGGCACCGGCCGGTCGAACGATCGCTGCGGGGGCTGAAGTCAGACCATTGGGCCGAACTCAGGGGACGACCGCTGTTTCACGGGGAGTGGTACCGCCGGGACCGCCCGAAGCCGAGCCACCGCGGGGAATGAGCAGTGAGGTACTGTTCGTTCTGGCCTGCCGGGCATGAACCACCATGGCCCGCACCCAGTCCAGATCGCCCCGCTTCCAGACGTAGGCAAAGCCGACGAGCAGCACGCCGAAGAACACCAGAATATCGCACAGACCGGTGAGGGCGAGTGTGTGGGCGGTTTCCGCACTGATTGGTTCGGCCAGGCCGGAACTCGGCAGGTTCAGCAGCTTGTCTGTCAGGCCGGAGCGTGCTTCCGCGGACAGTGTGGGGTCCATCAGCTGGGTCGCCCCGCCGAAGACCAGTGCCCACGGGAAGAAGAAGGCGACTTCGACATCAAAAATGATGAACAGCAGTGCCACTACATAGAACCGCAGGTCGAACTGAATGTAGCTGGTGCCGATGGTCGGTTCGCCACATTCGTAGATGGAGTCCTTTTCTTCCGTGGGCAGCCAGGGGCGGACCAGCCGTCCCACCAGCAGCGGGACGACAAGCAGCACCGTCGCCACGATTGTGAAGATCAGAAAATGTCCTACGAGATCCGTCATGGTCCCAGTGTTCCCGCTTAATGTGGACCTGCCAACGCAGTATTTCGGCCTGTGCCTGTGTGCCTGCCCCGTTCCGTGTGAACGGAGGTCTCAGCAGCCGGCTCCATCACCATTGTCTGAATCATCGGGGCCAGTGGCCGAGTTTTCGAGCAGCGACTGGCGACCGGAAAACCCGGCATCGATTTCGTGCCAGTGGCCGATTTCCTCTTCGCCCAGCTTCCAGCACAGGTACACGTCGCGATCATCCATGCGGGCCCGGAAATCGACCAGACCGTGCACGGGATCTTTCAGCTCGACGCCCAGTTCCCGCAGTTCCGCGAGGAATCCGTCGAGGCGGGTGGCCTCTTTCTCGATTTCCTGTTCGACCTGCCGCAGTTCTTCGCTGTAGACGCTTTCTTCGTTTCGCTGGCCACCACTGGCCGCGCGAATCTGATTCACCCGTTCCCGCCGGTCATGAATTTCAGCAAACAGCCGGGTAATGTCTGCCACGATCCGCTGCACGAGGGGCAGCATTCGACCGGCCTCTTCGACCGTGAAATACGTGGGAGACGAAGGCGGATTCATGGGAACCTTTCAACAGGCCATTTGAAGGCCCTCTGTTGCCCGCTGTCGGGCCTGACGACCATCGGCTGGAAGCGACAGAGAATTCTGCCGACTTCCGATTTCCCTGTCCGGGCGCGAACCGGGGTAGTGAAGCACTTGATCTCTGTTCGCCACCCGGCGGGCAGCGAACCCGTACTGACCCGGACAATTCCCGCAGTGCCCTGCCAGCGGCGTTCCCCTGCTGTGAACCCTGAAAGAGGTTCTCACCGGGAGGCAGCTGCCGGTCTGACTCTGCTCAGGACTCGGTGCCGGAGCCGACAGGATATTCAAACGGGCTGGGTTCGCCTTTGACCCACACGGGTTCGTACAGCACTTTGGATTCCGCCACGACAGTCGGGTTGAGTGTTGCCTGGCCCCACGAGACTTCCAGTGGCAGCTTGGCGTAATCGACCACGCACCCGTCCCGGCTGTAGCAGGACAGGTCGAAGTTGGAGCCCATGAAAATGCAGTCCACGGGGCAGGGCTCGACACACAGAGCGCAGAACATGCACTTGGTGTAGTCGATCGTGAAGCCATCGACGCGGAACCCTTTGCCGACCGGGCTTTTCGTTTTATCGATGTAGATGCAGTCGACCGGACAGGCGACGGCGCATTTTTCGCAGCCGATGCATGTCGTCAGGTCGAACCGGTGGAACCCGCGGTAACGGGCCTTCACCGGGACCGGCGTCTCGGGGTACTCGTAAATTTCCGCGAAAGATTTGGTCTTATAGGTACGGGCCATCGTCCGAATGGTGACGTACAGACCGTACACCACGGTGGAGACCGCTACCCAGACATTACGAAACCACTCACGCATCTGCGAATTCTCGGTTCGAGGGGGGAGATCGTCGCGAGAGCCAAATCGGCAGCAACCGTTCGCCTGTCCTGTCCCGGTGCGGGAATGGAAAAGACGAACGCTGGCCAGCACTCTCTGACCGCGGCAAATACCATCGTACTCTGCGGTTCGTGCTGCAGAAGAATTATAGGCCGGAGGGTGTGCAACGCAACCCAGCGGAAGCGGCATCTCGCAGCCGGCGACCGCCCGGCGGACGGGAAATGCATCACGGATGACTGGTGTGAATGCACGAACGGCAGCCGGAAGAAAATCCCCTGCCGTTTTTGATCTGCCCGGGTGGTGAATACGTATTCCGAATGGAGCCGGGCCGGAGCGGGCGATTCGGGTCGGCAGCGGACGATGAGGGGGTATGACCGGCTAGTTCAGTCGGGCAGATGTTTCGGGTGAGGCGGAACGTTTCTGTTTCACTCTTCCTTTGATGCTCCAGTTTCGTCCTCGCTGTTGCCTGCTTTCTGTTCTCGCGATTTTCCCTGGCGGACGGGGCAGCCGGTGCGGAACGGCCCGGTGGCCGGACTGCCCACTCTGCTGAGATACCCGGCAGAACCGTGGCGGGAAATCGCATTCCCGGCCGGTGGCCTTACAATGGGCAGCACAGATTTCCCCAGCTGCCAGGTGGCCTGCCCAGTCAGGTTGACGGCAGCCGCCGCGTTACCGGAGAACGGTCGTGCCAGATGATTCCACTACGCAGGTCGCCATAATCGTTATTGGCATTGTCTGCTTTTTCGGGCTGATCTTTCTCGCGGTATTTGCCCGGTACTTCAAACTGTGGCTGCGCGGATTTGTGACGCGTGCAAAAATCGGCCCGTTGCATCTGGTGTTCATGAGTCTGCGTAAAGTGAACCCCAATGCGATTGTGGACGCCAAGATCACTGCGGTTCAGGCCGGCCTGGAAGGTATTACCACGGAAGACATGGAGGCCCACTTCCTGGCGGGCGGCAATGTGCGGCGGCTGGTGCAGGCCCTGATTGTGGCGCACCGGGCCAACATTCCGCTCGACTGGCAGACGGCGGCCGCCATCGATCTGGCGGGGCGGAATGTGCTGGAAGCGGTACAGACCAGCGTGGATCCCAAGGTGATTGACTGCCCGGATGCCCGGCGGCACGGGCGGGACTCGCTGGATGGCGTGGCCAAGGACGGGATTCAGCTGAAGGCCCGGGCCCGTGTGACCGTGCGGACGAACCTGGCCCAGCTGGTCGGTGGTGCCACCGCCGAAACAATCATCGCCCGGGTGGGTGAGGGCATCGTTTCCGCCATCGGTTCCTGTGAATCCCATAAAGACGTGCTGGCCAATCCGATTCTGATTGCAAGGGCCGTGCTGGATAAAGGCCTCGATTCGCAGACGGCCTACGAGATTGTTTCCATCGATATTGCCGACATCGACGTGGGAGACAACGTGGGGGCCAGGCTGCAGGCCGATCAGGCGGAAGCGGATATGCGGATTGCACGGGCTCGGGCGGAGGAACGCCGGGCAAGT
>JAGQPV010000267.1 GCA_020426545.1 Planctomycetaceae bacterium | reverse complement strand
CGGATGCCGGAATCCTCGGCTTCAGAATCGGCGGTGGCTGCTTCGACCCGCATGACTTCGGCCTGCAGCCGGCGAAGCCAGTCCGGGATATCGACTCCCGAACCGGTGGCCGTGTCGAGGCACAAATCAATCTCGGCTCGCAGCTGTTCGAAGGAACGGGAGGGAGACCGACCGGTGCGGTGCTCGTCCACAGCCAGAGGAACCAGGGCCAGCATGCGATTGATGGCCAGCGGGCGGACGAACCGTTCCCGCAGATGATCCCGCACGGCGGGCAGCTGCATACCGTGCTTCTTCTCGACTTTCTCCAGCTGGCGGGCGTGCCGGTCGGCCCGGTCTCGGGTGGTCTCCTCGACGTGCTCTTCCCAGATGCGGGCTTCAAACGTGCGGCCGGCCCGCGTCAGGACTTCGTGGGCAATACTGACGGGCAGCAGATTCCACGCATCCCGCTCGCAGGCGGCTTCCACCCGCAGCATGTCGAGCAGGCAGTACAGCTTCTCGCCATAGTCCGACTGCGTTGTCGTCGTGTTGTATTCGAAGAACCGGTCGAACCGATCGACAATCACGTTGTAGATCAGGTCCATGGTTTCCACGGCATCGTCGAGAGAAATCTCTCCCGACTGCAGGGCTTCGATCAGGGCGATCTCGTGCAGCGGATCGGCGGTGGCTTCCAGGTGCCGCAGAAATTCCTCGATCCCGTTGTGCAGAATCGCCCGCACGTTCCCCAGCGTCAGCATGCGGGGATGGAACAGGTCGGCCCCGTAGAGTTCGATGAATTCCACCACGGAATCCCAGACCCGTGCCGGCCGCAGTTCTTCCGCGCTCGACAGACGGACGGTCCGGCTGTGCCGCTGCCACTGCGTTTCGAACCGGCCGACAATTTCTCCGAACAGTTCCAGCAGTTCCCGACTGCCCGACTTCAGCCCGGCCATGCTCCGCGATGAGAAGCCGGCGACCGGCTGACGCCGGCTGCGGGCCAGCGGAGCGGCAAGTTTTCTGCGAACGGGTTGCGGGCGGACGCCCGGTGCCTGCCGTTGCCAGGTGGCCTGGCCGCGAAGGCCCCTGTGACTGCCGGGCTGGCTGGTGCCCTGCCGCAGTCGCATCGGGCCGGCTGGTGCCGTGTCGGTACTTTTT
Organism: Planctomycetaceae bacterium; assembly: GCA_020426545.1. GTDB lineage: Bacteria > Planctomycetota > Planctomycetia > Planctomycetales > Planctomycetaceae > JAGQPV01. The sequence continues at coordinate 6,596 of JAGQPV010000267.1, read as the reverse complement.
CTGCTGTAGCGGGGCCTCCGGGGGCAGACGGCGGGCCGGGAGCCGAGCGGACGCCGCGGCACGGAATTCCCGCCAGGCTGCCACGCGCCCGAGGAGCGGACGACGCTGGTCAGCGAGCTTTCCAGGGCAATGCGAAAGAGCCGGTCGAACTCCGTCACCGCCACGCCGCGCGGCCGGCTGCGGCGTTCCATCTGGAAGGCGGTTTCCAGCAGCTGCCAAGTTTCGCGAAACAGGCCCAGAGGGGGAAGCTGCGCCAGCAGAAACCGGATCATCCGCTGCCGGAACCGCACCGCCATCACTTCGGACGGATCACCGCCATTTTCCAGCGAGACATACAGCAGCGGCAGGCCCCGCAGGCGCTTGAGCAGCGCCGGAAACTCCTGCCGAATGGCGATGACATCGCGGCGGAACATGGCCCGGTACACGCGGGCGACGACTGGTTCCGGCTGCGGTCCACCACCCGGCAGAGACAGTTCCGCGGCACCGGAAGCCACTTTCAGTTCCTCGGGGCTGCTGCTCAGACAGCAGTCCAGGAACCGTTCGGCATCGTTCAGCTGCAGGGTGGTTGAGATCATCCGGTGCAGCAGATACAGCCTCGTCTGCAGCTGGATATCAAACTCCAGATTTTCCGAGAACTCACCGGACGAGGCGCCGATATCGTGCTGCTGCAGCTGCTTCAGCAGGGCCGACAGCCCCCGCTGCAGGGAACGCACCCGGTCCCGCCAGGCATTCATCGATTCGCGGCGTTCGCGGAGTTCCGCGGCTGGCAGTTCGCTCCAGTCGGGCTGCTGCACGGCAAACCGGGCCACCGCATTCTGCCACAGATCGGCCAGAGTCGCGAGAAAACGCAGCCGGGGCTCCAGGTAGCGGGCGATGATGTCCAGGTCGGAAGTGGCTGGCCGGAACCCTTCGTCCAGCGTGTCGCCTTCGTTACCGTCATCGGTACTGTCCTGGTAGGTCACATCGTCCCAGGCAGCTCCGAACATTTCGTCCTGGCCGTCCTCCAGTTCGTCGTCAAATTCGTCGCCCTCGCCTGCCTCTCCCGGCCGCTCGGTTCCGGGCTCGCCGAAGCTGCCCGCTTCCTCGTGGATGGCGGGTATGTCACCCAGCGATTCGGCCAGCGACGGAACCGACCAGAAAATCCCCGCGTTGGCTTCCAGCAGTTCAAACATCCGACGGATGGACTTCCACGCGTCGCCGGTGCCGTTGTCCCGCTCGCCATTCCCGCCGGCCAGCCGCATCCACCGCAGCAGCAGCCCGTAAATCGACATCGGCCCCGATTCCAGACCAATGTTCTCCGCTTCGCTCAGCCACTGCATCATCAGTCCGAGAGAAGCCACCGGATCGCCCCGGTCCAGCAGAGCGGTGACCACGCGGGCATAGGCCTGGGGTGACTGAAACGCGGCGCTGTGCTCTCTCCAGAAACTGATATCGCCCGTCGACTGCCCGCCGTTCTGCCAGGCCGACATCGCCGCGGCGACATGCGTGGCCGATTCCCAGCTTTCCCGTCCGGCAACCTGGGGCAGGTCTTCCACGGTGGAGGTGGCGAAACGGTCCCACCAGTCGGCCAGCGAGGCAAACCAGTCGGAGAAGCGGTCCCGCATCTCGTTCTGACCGGTGGCTGCCGCTTCAATCAGGGCGTGCGAGGCACAGGAGAAGAACTGCTCCATCATTCCCAGCAGGCTCTCGACCCGCTGATCGGGAACGCTGTCTTCCCGGGAAATGAACAGCGGGAACTGTGCCTGGAAGCCCAGAATATTCCATGGATCAACAATGGCACCACATTCGATGCCCCGTTCCAGCAGCGACCTGGCCTCCTGCATCAGCTGCCAGGCTTCTTCCAGCCGGGCTTCCGTCACCGCCTGAATGGCCGTTGCCAGCCGCCACTGGATTTCGCAGTCGAAACGGGCGGCCGGAGAAGGAATGGCCGCGGCCCGGTGACGGGCTTCTTCACGAAATCCCATGCGGGCGAAGAGCGACGCCAGATTGCGGTTCTGCATCTGGCGGGCACCAAACGCCGCCAGTTCCAGATTCAGCTGCTGCCGCACATGGCCGAACGGCTGCTGTGTCAGTTTGGCTTCCCGCCGCAGCCGGCGGGCGCGGCCTCCCTCGGCTTCCATCAGCAGGCGGCCGTAGAATTCATCCCGCTGGCGGGCGACCTGAGGCAGAAGAGAAGACAACGTGGCCGTGGAGTCGAACGTGTTGGGCCCTTCCCCGCTGATGGCCGACGCCATCAGCATGGTGCCGCACAGGACCGAAGCTGCATCGTCCAGGGCTTCGTCCCGGGGAATGCCTTCAGCCTGCTCAATCCAGCCCAGCAGCGCATCGAGAATAATCCGCCGGACGACAAACCGCCGGTAATAGCCGGATCGGTCGATCAGACTCGGATCCCACTCGCCGAACATGTAATTGGTGCGTTTGCTCACCGGGTGCAGGTGATCGTGAGCCCGCATATCGACGGCCAGCTCGTCCAGTCGTTCGGGGTCGAACCAGGCCGCACGCAGAACCTGCCGCGGGGTCGATTCCAGCAGGCCGATGGCCCTGCCGATCAGCTCTTCCCACGGACCGGCCGCCACGCCGGCTCCCTTCAGCCACAGCGGCACCGGCCGGTGATATTCCTGCGGCCACGCCTGCGACAGCCGGCCGTTTTCCAGCACGGCCACCGGGCGATAACCGAGAAAATCGTTGAGGTGTGCCACCGCCGCAGTGGTAATGCGTTCCCGCTCCGCCCACGGGCCGCCCTGCACCAGCACGGCTTCAAATACCCGGGCCAGAAAGTACGGGTGCCGGAAGTCTTCCTCTTTCAGATGGAACAGCAGATCGGCGTGAAACTCCCGATAGGCCGGTAATACGGAATCCGCCACCAGCCCGATGACGCTTTCCGCCTGCTGACTGTCGGAGAATGCGGGCGAGCTGCGCTGCAGTTCCTCCAGCCGCTGGCGAAGCAGCTGCGGCAGCTGCCCGTTCATACAGCATCCGCTGGCAGATTCCAGCAGGCTGAGATTTCGCTGAAACACCGGATCCGGCTGGCCACCAGAGAAGTTCAGATAACCCAGCGCGTCGGTCAGAAGTTCCTCAATGGCAGGCACAGCGCCCCTTCCCGGAACAGCCTTCTGGCAGGCTGCTGAAAAAAACGGCACGCAGTTCCGTCCATGTCCGAAACATCGGAACAGAACCTCGCAGGCCGAAAAACTCGTCAGCAGCAACCGCTGTCAGGCAATCTATTAAGAAACTGCACCAGTGCCGGAGCGACCATGTCGGTCTTCCGCGGGTTACGAAACGCCGACCGGGCGGCAGTGCTGCAGACTGCCGCAATCATCATTGGCTGTCTGCCGGAACGCAAGACTTCGGCGGGAAATCCCTCCACCGGGGTCCACCTCCGCGGAATACCGGCCGATGCCCCCCGCTGGATACGTCAAAATGGGCAATCAGCAGGCCCGCTGAGTTTCATCCGGCTACTGGACATGTTTGAATACTACACGGTTGCCTCTTCATTTCTTTCTGATTCGCCAGACTCGCGATTTTCAACCACGGGGCAATCTGCATTCGCGGCGGCCATCGCCCGCCGCCTGAGGGAGACCAGAGAACCACATAACCGACCGAAGAACCGCCCGTCGGGTTCGCCCGGCACCGCCGGACGTTCGAAACACCGCCGGACTCGCGACACCGCCGGACTCGCGCAACATCACCACATTCTGGCAGCTGCCGGATTTCGGGGGGCCGCTGTCAGAGTCCAGTGATCTCAGTGACCACAGGCTCGAGACCGTTTCGCCACCAGCCGGCCGGCCCCGGACAGATTCGCGGATTCCCGACACAGAACCAGACAACGAAGAAACCGATACGTATCGTCAGCAACCCGCTGGTTCCGCGGAGTAACCCGGGACCGGGGAAACCGACTGCTCCCGTCACGTTCAGATTCATTTTCTCATCGCCTGCCGCCGGGCTGTCTCCACGCTGTTGCCGGGCAGGTGTTCATTCAGCAGGCACGAACCTTTGCGGGGAATCGTGCGGATTCGTCAGGTCATCGTACCGGTATCAGGCCTGGTTTCGGTGCCCGGTTCAGGGCGCCAGGCTGCACATCGGACGGCTCGAACGGGAATGCGCTCATGACAGAACAGGCACCTGTTGCCAGTGCCGCCACATCCACGGCGGGGGATTCGACCGCTCCGTGGCCCGGCTCGCATCAAATGCCCCGCTGGAATCTGAATGAGCTGCCGGCTGCTCCCCGGTTCACCTGGAAGAACTGGGCGATGATGCTGGGCCCCGGCCTCGTGCTGGGCGGAGCGGCGATTGGTGGCGGGGAATGGCTGACCGGGCCGATGGTCACCGCCCGTTATGGCGGCGGCCTGTTGTGGCTGGCCACTTTGAGCATTCTTGGCCAGGTGATCTATAATCTGGAGATCAGCCGGTACACGCTGTACACCGGTGAGCCGATTTTCACGGGGAAGTTTCGCACGCCCCCCGGCCCGATGGTCTGGGTGCTGGTCTATCTGCTGCTTGATTTCGGTTCCGTCTTCCCTTACCTGGCCGCCTTTGCCGCCACGCCGCTGGCCACCATTATTCTGGGAGAAGTCCCCAACGCCGCGACCGGGCAGGCCATGCTGCAGCTGTTCGGCACCCGGATCGACATCAGTCACGAGGAACTGCTCCGCTACCTGGGCTATGCCATTTTTCTGGGAGCCCTTGTGCCGCTGATTTTCGGCGGGAAGGTCTTCAATGCCCTCAAAGTGGTCATGGGGGTGAAAATCGTCCTCGTGCTGGGTTTCCTGCTGGTGCTGGGCGTGTTTTACTCTCAGCCATCCACCTGGACGGAAATTTTCAGCGGGTTTGTGCGGTTCGGCAATGTCCCCGTCAGGCAGATTGAGGACAGCAACGGGAACGGCGTGCTGGATCCTGGCGAAGACTGGGACGGAGATGGCCGGCTGGATACTGAAGAGCCGCTGCTGGATCTGGTGTTTCCCGCCAGCGGCTTCAAACCGCCCGCGACCGATATCGACCTCGACGGACAGCCCGACCCGATGGTGGCTGTTTCGACCGAAAACGGCCGGGAATACTGGCCCGATTTCGACGGCGACGGGCAGGCCGACAGTCACGTTGCTCTCGATATCAACGGGGATGGCGTGCCCGATGGCCCCTTTGCTCTCGACGCCGATCAGGATGGCCGGCTCGATGCATTCATCGACATCGACCAGGACGGGATTCGCGACGGCGACAACGTGCAGAACATTTTTGCCGCCCTGTTCGCGGGGCGGCCGCTGCCGAAGATTGACTGGTCGATGATTGCCTTTCTGTCGGCGCTGGTGGCAATCTCCGGTTCCGGCGGGTTGTCGAATACGCCGATCAGCAACTACACCCGCGACCAGGGCTGGGGCATGGGCAGTCATGTGGGCGCAATTCCCAGTGTGGTCGGCGGGCAGGATCTGCAGCTGTCGCACGTGGGGTCAGTGTTTGAAGTCAACCCGGACAGCCTGCCCCGCTGGAAAAGGTGGTATCGCCACATTCTGCGGGATCAGCTGGTCGTGTGGATGCCGGCCTGCTTCCTGGGGCTGGCATTACCCAGCATGCTGTCGGTAGAGTTCCTGCCCAGAGGAACGGTGGTGGCCGACAAATGGGTGGCTGCCAGCATGACAGCCGGCGCCGTGCAGGAACGGGTGGCCGCATTTTCCGGCACCACGGTGGGCTACTGGTTCTGGTTCATGACGTTGTTCTGCGGTTTCCTCGTGCTGGCTCCCAGTATGGCCACCACGGCCGATGGAGTGATTCGCCGCTGGGTTGATGTCTTCTGGACGGCCAGCCCGCAGCTGCGGCGGATGGATCCACACCGCATCCGGTATGTCTACTTCACCGTACTGACGCTGTACGCCATCTTCGGGATGGTGATGCTGTCGCTGGAAGAACCGGAAAGCCTGCTGGTCATCGCCACCACCATCTTCAATTTTGCCCTGGGCTTCAGCTGCTGGCACACGTTGTGGCTCAATGTGCTGCTGCTGCCGCCCGCCCTGCGGCCAGGCTGGTTTGCCCGCACCAGCCTGTTTTCGGCCGGCCTGTTCTTCTTCACCGTGGCAACTATTTCCGCCATGCAGAAACTCGGATACCTGTAATGTCCCGCGACTTTTCAGATCAGCCTGCGGCGGACACCCCGTCGACAGACAACCGGCTGCAGCAGACCGAAGCCCGACTGAGGGAGCTGGAGTACCTCTACACGCACCTGCAGCAGGACTGCGAAACACTGAACTCGACGATCGTGCTGCAGAACCGCCAGATCGAAACACTGCGGCTGGCCGTGCAGCACCTGGAAGACCGGCTGCTGGAACAGACAGATGACCGCACCGCGCCCGATCCCCATACGGAACTCCCGCCCCATTATTGAGTCACAGTCGGGAGCCCGCGGTGGCGGGGGCTCGGGGCAGCCCGCCGGAAAGAAAACGCATCTGGCGGGCAGGTGAACAGCATGGAGCGGGAAGTCAGGAAAAGACAGTGCCCGGCCAGACCCGCTGTATCCTGGTGCTGAGCCAGCATGGCACCACCTCATGCTGTACCCGGACGACCGACGCCGAAAGTCACCGGAAGGAGCGGTTCTCCCCTGTTTTCGCGAG
>JAGQPV010000266.1 GCA_020426545.1 Planctomycetaceae bacterium | reverse complement strand
GCTGGACCAGCCAGCAGCGGCGGCAGGGCATCATGGGGCACTGTTCTCACCGCTGAAATGACCAGCTCCTGATTCACTGTCGGCAGATCACCCCTTCAGCAGGGTTTCCGGCTGGCCCGTGCTTCGCTGATGCAGCGCAGGAACAGTCAGCGGGCCGAAACGGCACGCAGTCCGTCCGCAGGATTTCCCTGTTCGGCCACCATCGTCCGACGCACGAAGCTGTGGCAGCTGATGCAGTTCATTGTCAGCCGCAGATAGGCCAGGCTGGAACGGTCGATATTCTCCTGTTTGGCGGCATCGGCCAGTTCTTCGCATGTCTTGCGGAAGTCCGCGCTCATCAGCTTATAGACCGGGCCTTCCACCACCTGCCAGTCGGAGGCATGGCTCATGGTCTCCATGGTTTTGGCACCACTGGAAATCATCTTGAAGTCATCGGTCATCAGCCCTTCCAGCACTTCCTGTGAAGCTTCCAGCTTCTTCCGCATGAACTCACCCACCTTGGAACTCGGGTCCTCGGCATCCTTTGCTTCCGCCTTCTTCGCCGGCGCATCGGCCGCCGCCAGTCTGGAAAGCACGGCAGGCCGGTCCTGCCCGTCTGCCCCTGCGAACAGACCAGCCACCACCAGGAGAGCCGCACAACTCAAAGTCAGCACCGCGATACGTCGCATGGGGAAATCCTTCGTCAGTGACACGGAGTCGTGTCGTCCTCGTTCTGAAAGAAAAGCCGGGCGCCGGCAGAACAGTCCGGACTCGATTCGCCCTCAATTTCGCAACCTGCCAGCAGATTAACTGTGCTGCAGCTTCGACAGGACCTGGCCGGCCACGGAATTCCACAATGTCGCGCGGCCGGGAAAAATCGCAATCAGATTCCGCCACGTCGGATTTTCGCCGGAGTAATCCACGACGGCGGGCAGGGGGGCTTCCCCCGGCATGATCTGTTCCGGACGCATGGCATGCACCGTCGTTCCCGCCCACTCGCTGAGAATCTGATTCCCCGGCTCCGCAATATCCAGCATTTCAAACAGACGCCGACGCAGCAGCTCCTGCTCATGGGGATCAGGGGTGTCTCCAGAGAGATCCGCGACCGGCTGCCAGCGATTCAGCCCGAAGATCGACCGATCGCCATGCGGCAGATGATGCAGCCCGAGTTCGTCCGGCATGCAGAACGCACCCCGGCAGGGCTGCCGCGGCAGCGACAGCAAATGAGTCCGCAGCGAGACACACTCCCGGCTCGACTGCCCGCCAGCCTCGCCTGGAGAAGCCGCTCGCAAGAGATCCATCCCGACGGCATTGCCCGCCAGCACCACGGTTCCAGCCTCCAGCTGGCTGCCATCCGCCAGTTCCACCCCGGTCACCCGGTCGCCGTCCTTCAGCAGCCGCACCACATGAGAGCGGTCCCGAATTTCCGCGCCACATTCCTTCGCCCGCTGCTGCAGCTCCTGAATCAGCACGTCGAACTTCGCGGAACAGTCCGGCAACAGAAAAGCACGAACCCTGTCGGGATACCGCAACTCGGGGATTCGCTCGACAGTCTGCGAGCAGGGAATTCCCGTAAACGGAATCCTGGCTTCCTCCCACGCACTCACCCACTGGTCAACCGCATCACCCTCCGCGGAAATCAGATACAGCATCCCCCGCGGTTCCGGCTCCACACACCCGGGAAACTGCTGCAGTGTTTCCTGCAGACCCAGGTGACACAGCTCCGCCAGCTCCCGGCTGGAGCGGGCAAACCACCCGCCACTGTGCAGCCACCCCTCATTGACTGTCGAGGCACCACTGCCCGGATGTGAGGACTCCAGCAGGAGAACCTGCTCCCCCGCATCCGCCAGCTTCCAGGCGGTTGCCATACCGGAAAGGCCACCACCAATAATCACGACCCGATTCCCGTGCTGGTTCTGCATGGCGAGACCTCCTCCTGCCTCGGCACCGAGGAATGACGTGTCTGCCGGAGACCTGCTGGCGGCCAGAGGCAAAGCCCGCTTAACCACCCTCCGGAATGGCGATCCACCAGCCTGAACAGACATTGTGGACCTCCAAGTCCACTATAACTGCACGCGGGAACCGGTCAAGATGAAATCGGCAGCTTTGTCCAGCGAAATTTTTACCAGCACTGCGGTGAGCGGCAGGCTGCCATTTCATGACAGCTCGACCAGCGGCTGCTCGCGGCACAGGGGAATGCTGCCGGACCGCTCCCGCACGATATCGGCCAGCGTGCAGCTGGCCAGCGCCTGCTCTGCGGTCAGCAGGATGTCATCCAGCCGGCGATGCAGCGGACACAGGCTGGTACCATGCCAGTCAATTTCCAGCGGACAGGTGCGAATTCGCTGCAGAGGCTCCACGGCATCAACCACGTGCAGCAGCGAAATCTCACCTGCTGGGCGGGACAGCCGAAAACCACCGTGGCGGCCCCGCTGAGCTTCCACCAGATGGCGGCGCCCCAGCTCCCGCATCACTTTGGCCAGATAGGCCGAGGGAACACGGGTCTGTTCCACCAGTTCACTGCGAGTCTGCGGGTGTGGATCAGCCGCGGCCAGGCAGACCATGGCCCGCAGGGCGTATTCGACGGTCTGGGACAGCATGAACGAACCCTCCAGCAGCTGCGGTCACAAGTCCTGCATCAGAAAATCAACCAATACAGCATTTGTGGATCGGAATATCTTCTATTCTGCCAGATTACAGAGGCCAATGGAACACGTTCTCCCGGCCGAGGCTCAACCCTCTCAGCGGGCTGCCCGCCAGCAGCGGGGTTTCGATCTGTTGAACGCCGACGCGACTCTGCCACAATCGCCCACGGAAACCAGATTCATCCCACAGGAGAATGTTCTCATGCCAGTAACCGCCCGATGCCTGCTCACAGCCCTGCTGCTCACGGTGGCCGGATGCAACAGGCCCGCCACCGTGGTGGCCCCCGAAGAAAGGCCAGCCCGCCCGCAGTCAGGTTTCGCCTGCACGGTCCACCTGCGCCGGGACATGCTCGGAGTGCAGGCCGCAGCCCCCATCCCGGTGGCCTCGACAAATCACAACGGAGCCGACATCGGGTTGAGAGGGACAATCTACTTTGCGGACAAAGACTGGCTCGTCCTGCAGGACAAGTCGGACCATTCCCAGCAGTGGATCCCGCGGAACATGATCCTGTACCTCGACGTTCAGCCGCAGTAACAGATCAGGCGGCGGCCAGTTCCAGAATCTGCCTGGCGATGCGACTCCGGCTCAACGTATCTCTCCAGCCAGCGGCAATGGCAGCAGGATCATAGAATCCAGAATCCCATCGCTCGAAATCCTGCAGCATGGCGGCCAGAATCTCCCCGGCGCGAAACCCGGCGGCGCAGCTGCCCGTCTGACCGGCGGCACTGAGATAATCCAGAGATTCGACGGGAGTCACAATAATGGAGCATCCGAGGCACAGCGCCTCAGCGGCGGCGAGGCCAAAACTCTCCATCCGCGAAGGCATCAGCAGCGACCTCGCCGATTTCATCCGCTGGAATACTTCTTCCTGCGGCAGCGGGCCCGTCACCGTGACGGAAGGCGGCATCTCCCGCAGATAATGCCGCAGCCGGTCATCACCCGAGCCGACCAGTTCGATCTGACAGTCGGGCTGCAGTTCGGCGAACTGCCGCACTGCCCCGCACATGGCCCGCGTATTCTTGACCAGTTCATCTTCCCAACGACCCACGGCCAGAATTTTCCGCTCCCGCAGCGGTTCGACTTGATGGTCAAATACCGACGCTGCGACCGGATTGGGAATGCAGTGCAGCCGCGAGAGAGCCGAATCGTACTTCCAGTACCGCATCACCTGCCTGACATTGTTCACCGATCGCGGGCATTCAAAAATAATGTGATCGGCCAGATCGGTCTGGTCCAGTTTACCGGCTACAAAATGGCGCACCGGCAGACGCCATTTTATATTCCTGACCAGAGTCATCAGCGGGCTGGAGAGAAAATCCAGGGTTCTTAGATAGTTGGGTACCAGTGGATACCCCAGTGTCCCGTCACTGTCCGCCTTCAGCACCAGCCTGATTCCTGCGGACTTGATCTGTCGGCAGATCGCTTCGGTTCCCGGAGCAAACCGGGAAATAAACAGGACCGCATCCAGCTGCAGGCTGACCCAGAAATCAGGGTCACCTGTATCAAGCTGTACAATCGGCAGCGCGAGGGGAGGAAGATCCGGCACCTCCCTCATCGAGATAAACAGTGCATCGCAGCCAAGCTCCTGCAGGCCCAGAGCAATCTGTACCGGATCCTTGCCTATCGTCCCTGGCGACAGATGGTCAAGTACAGCAATCCGCACTGCGATACCTCTCTTCTCTGTTCGCCCTGTCCAGACGGGCTGAGATTAAATCAGAATCGTACCGCCGGTTTCGAACGGTCCAGTTCCTGTCGCAGGAAGCATCCGACAGAGCTGATGCCAGACCGGCTACGAAGCCCGGCCGGTAAAACCCGCGGCTTCCAGTGCTGAGATTCGCCCTCGTCGGCCCTGCCGATCCAGGCAGGATTTCAGTCGGCGTTTGACGGACACCAGATGAGGGCCCAGCCACGAACTACGCAGCATGGGAAGCAGATGCATCATCGGGCTGCGACGCAGCTGCCTCCGCACCGCCTGCTGCACCTGAGGATCAGCAGCGGCAAGGGCCTGCTGCCAGTCACTGAAGAACCCATTGATCCGGGCCGGTTCCAGCAGACCGTGCCCCTTCTTCACCATCAGCTCGCTGTAACAGACGCGAAAGTAGTTCACCCAGTCAAACTCAACCCCCGCCAGATGGCCTCCGGCCAGCTGCCTCATCGCCAGAAAGTCCTCGAAAATCGAATTTTCCACCAGCGGAGACTTAATGGGGACAGACGGAAACGGCTCCGCAAGTTCCAGCGAATTCAGGTAAGAGGTCGACTCGGTAATATACCCCACGCCTCCGTTACTCACCCCCAGACCAGTGGAGATAAACAGCGGCCGGTCGATGTACAGCATATGTTCAACTTCCGCCAGCAGCAGGAATGCGGAAGTAAAATCCGGGTTCAGCCGCCGGAACAGAGTACCGTGCTTCGCCCGGATGGAATCCGCCAGATCGGCCCGGTAACAGCTGTTGAGGCCGCGCGGCAACGCCCCCGTCGGAGTGCCCGAGGGACTTCCCACCGAGGCGGAAACATCTTCCGACCGGACCACCGAAATCTCCTTCGGCATGCGCGGGCGGGAATGTCGCAGTTCGACCCCCAGCTTCTCATCGTGCATTGACCAGGTCCAGGAGCACACGCCGATGCGATCCTGTTCCCGGGCCAGACTCTCATGGATTGTTCTTAAGGCATTGGCCTTCAGCACGGACCGGTCCGACAGAACGAGCACATACTGCCCCTTCGTCGTCCGGGTGGCGAATTCCCAGTGGTCGGGCATCGCGCAGTCACGGGGCGGACGAATGTACTTCGCCGGCGTGCCCTCGACGAAAGACGCCAGCTGACCGGCAAGTTCCGAATCGGTCGAGTTATCCGACACTATAATTTCCACATCGCTGAAATCCTGCAGCAGTACGCTGGTCAGCGCGTCCGCAGCATAAGTCGGCCGATTGCGGGTCGGAATCACTACACTGAACCGAGGGGAATTCATGGGGACCACCTATGCTTCCTGCTGATGGAGATGTTCCGTCGCTGCCAGTCTCTCTCTGATTCTCATCAGCAGCGAGACCACCTGATTTCTCACCTCACGACAGGCAAGAGCAGCAGCAGCATAACCAGAGAGTAAAGTGAACAGTATCAGAGATGCTGTCTGAAGTCGGGATACGTCGATTTCATTCAGCAGCAGACGGCCACAACCCGTCACCAGAACGACAGCCGCGAATGGAGCCAGGACATCCTGCAGAAACCAGCGGTTCCGTTCTTCCGGCAGCAGACGAAAATGCATGCCGCACACGCCGAGCAAAGTCAGCAGGAAGGAAATCCCGCACCAGCAGCCGGCCGCGCCACTGGCCCCGTAACGGGTCACCCCCCAATACAGCGCGGGACCAGCCAGGACCAGACCAATACAGTTAATATACAGTGACAGTCTCGTCCAGCCATGAGCAATCTGCAGTGCATAAGGAATATGCGCCAGCCCGTGAAACAGATTACCGATCAGCAGCAGACTCAGCACCACGGCTGCCTCGGCATTCAGCTCCCGACCACTGGTCCACAGGATCAGGATTTCACTGGAAAAAAATGCTCCCGCAACTGCCGCCGGGAGCACCATCACCGCGATCACCTGACTGGCCTGATGATAAGTTCGAATCGTCTCCTGCACGGAACCAGCCGCAACCAGGCGGGTCAGCCGCGGATAGTAGGAAGTGAAGACCGGAGCAATCAGACGATACAGCACTGCGGCAACTGCCGTGGCAAATGTGTAGATCCCGAAATCCGCCAGGGGGAGCATCCGGCTGAGCAGCACCTTGTCCACCTGCGTCAGCACCATCGCCACCAGAGAAGCCGCAGTCAGGCCGGCTGCAAACCGCCACATCTGCCGCAGCACGTCGGGCCGGAACCGACCTGATCCGGCTGAAGACACAGCCCGGTTCAGCACCGTTCGCAGGGAAATCACCTGCAGTAAAGTGACAAAAACCTGCCACATCAGGAATGCATTCACTGTCGGGTCGACCCACCACAGAATCCCGATTGCCCCGAACCCCTGAAGTGTTGCTGTCACGCCGACAATTATATTGACCGCAACCTGTCGCTGCAGTCCATTCAGTCCGCCCGTATACAGGGAAACCGGCCATTTAATGCACAGCAGCAGGGCCATGATTCGAATGGCATGGGCCAGAGATTCCGGAGACAGCGTTTCCGGATTAACCCACTGATACGCCAGAAACCGGGACGCAGCCAGCACCGCCAGGGCAATCAGCAGCCCGGTCGACCAATACACCAGTTCCAGCGTGCGAACGGTATCCGCCATACGCCGCCGATCAGCCTTCTGCCCGCACAGATGGGCCAGTTCCCGATTCAACGACTGAGGCAGCCCCAGATCGAGGGCAAAGAAGATGGACTGCAGTGAGATATAGATGCCCACAACACCATAGGACTCGGCCCCCATGATGCTGATATAGAACGGAACAAAGACGAGCATCATGACGCTCGTCCATGCGTGGCCAGCCAGGTTGGCAATGATGTTCGTCTTCACCGAGGGAATGGCGAAAACCGGCGAATGCTGACTGTTCGAGCTGACCTTGACCTCAGCGGCATTGTCAGGTTCAGGTGGACACATAGGAGGCGATCATCTTTGATAACTGCCGGGCAGAAGGGGCCGCGACTTGTTGCTGCTGCTCAAAACCCGGTCCGGACCGGAAACTCTATGAGGCCATTCGCCTGGATCGCATTTCACTCCGGCTGATAATCTCCTGTATGGCCCGGCATACCACGTCCACATCTTCTTCTGTCAGGGACAGAGCCGACGGAAGATTGACACCATACGGGCTGATCCGGTAGGCATTTACGTTAATCTCTCTCGCCCGACTGGCTGCCGCCAAACCCCTGCAGGCGGGAATGCTGCTGAGAGGGTGAAAGAACGGACGGCTATCGATGCCCCGATCACTCAGTTCAGCCATAACATGCTCTTTGGGTAGCTCCAATGCGGGATCCAGCACCAGGGTCGTCATCCAGTACGAGTTTCTCGTGTCGGCAGACTCTGGATTCAGCTGAATTCCCGACAAACCGCGCAGGCGGTCCGCATACCACCCGAAGATCTGCCTCTTCCGACCCACCAGTTCTTCGGCACGTTCGAGTTGCGCCAGCCCGATCG
>JAGQPV010000265.1 GCA_020426545.1 Planctomycetaceae bacterium | reverse complement strand
AACCATGCAGGCTCCGGCCGGGGTACGGAAACAGCTGTACGGAACGGGCGGGGAGGACGGGGAATCACTGCCAGCTGGCACGGAAAGTTCTCAGCCAGCCAGAGTCGCCCTGATTGATGCGGCCGGCCGGGTGCGGGCGCGATATCGGGATCTCTCCGGCCCGGAACAGGAACGGATTATTTCCGATATGAATCGGCTGCAGGCCGGTCAGGTGGAAGTCCCCGAGCGGCTGTTTGAAACGCGGATCCAGCTCGCGGCGCGGGCGGAACGGCAGCAGCAGACGGCCGAAGAACTGACCGTGTTCCACGACTTTCGCTTGACCGATGGCCTGCCCGCCAGCGGTATCACCTTTCGGCACCATATCGTGGCGGATGCCGGCAAGGACTACGAGGCCGCCCATTACGACCACGGCAACGGGCTGGCCGTGGCTGATGTCGACGGAGACGGACTGGTCGATCTGTACTTTCTCACGCAGGCTGGTTCCAACGAACTGTGGCGCAACCTCGGCGGGGGAAGGTTTGAGAACATCACGGAAACTGCCGGGGTGAGTCTCGCCGACCGCATCAGTGTGTCCGCCGCCTTTGGCGATATCGACAACGATGGCGATGCCGATCTGTTCGTGACCACCGTCCGCTTCGGCAATGTGCTGTTTCTGAATGACGGCACAGGCGGCTTCCGCGACATCACCGAAGAAGCCGGCGTGGGCCATACCGGGCATTCCTCGGGCGCGGTGTTTTTCGACTACGACCGCGACGGGCTGCTGGATCTGTTCGTCACGAATGTGGGCCAGTACACCACCGGCGAGATGCGTCACACCACGACGGAAGCTGTTCGCGGAACACCGCTGGAGTACAGCTACTACGAAGCACACAGCGATGCTTTTGCGGGGCATCTGCAGGCGGAGCAGCGGAACGAGCGGAGCATTCTGTACCACAACCTCGGCGAGGGACGGTTTGCAGATGTGACTGAAGCGATGAACATTGTGGATACCGGCTGGAGCGGCGATGCGACTCCGCTGGATGCCAATGGCGACGGCTGGATCGACCTGTATGTCCTCAATATGCAGGGGCACGACGAATACTACGAGAACGTGGAAGGCCAGCGGTTCGAGAAGAAAAGTGCGGAGAGGTTTCCGGCCACGCCATGGGGTTCCATGGGGGCCCGTGTGTTTGACTATAACGGCGATGGCCGGTTCGATCTGTTTCTGACCGACATGCATTCCGACATGAGCACCGAAGTCGGTGCGCCGCTGGAGAAGCTGAAGGCGACCATGAACTGGCCACCGCGGCTGGTGCAGTCGGGCCAGTTCAATCCGCAGCCGGGCCGCACCAGCATTTACGGCAATGCGCTATTTCAGGCTGCGGAAGACGGCCGGTTCAGTGACGTCTCGGATGCCACCGGCGCCGAGAACTACTGGCCCTGGGGCCTGAGCACGGGCGACCTGAATGCCGACGGGTGGGAAGATGTCTTCATCACCGCCAGCATGAACTATCCCTTCCGGTATGGAATCAACTCGCTGCTGCTGAACGTGGAAGGGCAGCGGTTCCACGACAGCGAATTTCTACTGGGTGTCGAGCCCCGGCCCGATGGCCAGCTGGTGGTGCCGTGGTTCGAACTGGACAGCAGCGGGGACGATGCCCCGCACCGGCTGACACAGGAACGCCAGCTGAGCGGCAAGCGGGTGGTCTGGAGCGCGGCAGGTTCCCGTTCGTCGGTCATGATCGATCTCGATGGCGATGGCGACCTGGACATTCTCACCAGCGAGTTCAACACCCGCCCGCAGCTCCTGCTGAGCAATCTCAGCCAGCAGAAGCCAGAGCTGTCCTGGCTGAAGATCCAGCTGCAGGGAACGCAGTCCAATCGTGATGGCCTGGGGGCCGTGGTGCGGGTGCACATTGGCGAGCGGGTGCTTTCCCAGGTGTACGATGGCTGTTCCGGCTATCTGTCGCACAGCCTGTTTCCGTTGTATTTCGGCCTGGGGGGCGCACGGGAAGCAGACCGCATCGAAGTGGTCTGGCCCTCCGGTCAGCAGCAGACCCTGGACGGGCCGCATGCCGCCGGGCAGACGCTCAACATCGAGGAACCGGCCACGTCGACGGACTCCGAGCCGGCACCGTAATCCACCATGTTTCCTGCGGATGAGTGCGGTTTTCGTTTTCGCGAGCCGGCCGATCACAGGTTGCGGCGGAGGAAACTCCCACTGGTGACTTCTTCTTCTTCTTCTTCTTCTACTTCTTCTTCTTCTGCGACAACGTGTCTGGCGACCGTGGGCTGACACCGCTCAGGCCGCTGTCAGGGGGGCTTACGGAGGATTTTCCAGCTGTCGCGCGGTGGAAGTTCCCCGGTTCACCTGCCTGTCTGGATGTCTGTTTCGGGATAAGGTGCTGTCAGGCAACAGGTAATGTCGATTTCCGGTTGATGACGGCTGCTGGAGTGCCGAAGAAAAATTCGAAAAACTGACACCTGTTGGAACAGCTGTGACAGGGTGCTGTCACAGCTGTTGCGTATAATATTCGTGTCGACCAACGCAGAGGGCGGGCGAGTTCAGCCGGTCTGAGGACGGGTTTGACCTGAAAATCAGAGTTGCCAATGGCGGTTTTCCGCCAGGATGATCGGACGGCAGCCTCGCAGCCTGTTTCAGCCCTCACGGGCCGGGATGGGATCGCCTGTTGCGGGGTTGCCGTCTGTATTCATTTCGGCAGGCCTCTTTCCTCTACTGTCCCGGCCACCACAGCAGCGGGCACAGCCCGCCTGTCAGCAGGCCCAGTGTCAGCAACGCGGCCACCAGCAGCGGGACGTGGCTCGAGCTGCCTGCTATGCTCCCCCGTGGTGGTTCAAGAGTAATGGTAGACAGCAGTCGCAGGGTGGCCACCAGTCCGCAGGCCACTCCTCCGGCGGCCGCCAGTCCGGCAGCTGCCAGACCTGGGTGCAGCAGCGGGGCGACTTCTCCCGCGGACTCCAGATGAACGCTGACGACGGACTGCAGGAGGAGCAGCCTCGTCCAGAATGTCATCAGCGGGGGACAGCCGGCGGCGGCCAGCAGCAGAAGGCACAGAACAGTGGCTGCGACGGGCCGCGTGCGGATCAGCCCGGCCAGATCGTCCTGCCAGCCCACCGGAGTACTGGTTTTCTGCCATTGCTGAAGCGACAGCAGCAGTCCCGCCACCAGGCAGGTTTCGGCCAGAAAGGCGAGTACCAGCAGGAATCGCAGGGACTGGGCGCTGCCGGCCGCTTCCGCCACGGTACCGGCGGCAGCGGGGGATTCCAGCAGAATGACGGCCATCAGGCCCGGCAGCCACAGGGCCGACTGCACCATCAGCAGCCAGCAGAAGCATTCAAGGGGCCTCCGCTGCTTCAGCAGCTGCAGGCCACCAGTGAGTGCCATCAGAACGCACAGCACCAGCAGAACGACCACGGCGGGTTCATGCAGCACGGGCAGCACGGTTTCGGCCAGTCGCAGCAGGGCCACCACTGCGGCAGCCCGCGGGAAGAATGACTGCACGAGTACAGCCTGCACGCCAGCTTCATTCTCGGACTGCCATAGCCCGCTGAACTGAGGCCCGGAAGGCAGCATTCCATCGGGCGAACAGCGGCCGGATGAGGGAAAGACGGGCAGTCTGAAGCCGATGCCGGCCAGCAGCAGCACGGCGCCGGCCATGGCAGCCACGGAGATTTCTCCGGCAGGTTCAAGCGGTCCCGGGGAAAGCCAGGCTGTTTCCATCACCTCAGCCGCCACCTCCAGCCGGGATGTCCCGCAGACCCCATACAGCAGCAACGCGCCCAGGCCGGCCAGCAGCAGCGGAACAATGCCCGCCAGCCGGGGCGTCTGGACGGGAACGGTTGCGGTTTCCCTCCCCATTTCCAGACCACCTGTCTGTCCTGCTTCCTTCCAGGCGGGGCAGGCCAGGGCCGCTCCGGCCGCCGCCAGCTCCAGGCAGATCAGCAGGGCCGGCAGATCGCAGGTGCAGCCGGCCAGCGCGGTGGCACCGGTTGCCAGCAGCAGCCCGCACACCTGGTCCGAGGTGCACTGTCGATACAGCCCGATCAGCAGCAGCAGGCCCGCCAGCAGGCAGCTCAGGTGCCACAGCCGGGCCAGCTGGTCGTCCAGCAGACCGAACTGGTTGAGAGTCAGATCTTCCGGCAGCCCGCCCCCGGAGGGGCTGGCCGTCATGATGCGAAGCAGGAACGCGACTGCCAGCACTGCCCCCGCCACCGGCACCGCAGGTGGCACTGCAGCCGGCACGTTCCCCGGCGATGCTGTTAAGTGACGGGGTACGCTTTTCGACAGCAGCATCAGCAGCGCAGCAGCCACGGGCGGCAGCAGAAGGCAGACAATCAATCCTGTGGCAGGCGACATGCCTCCGGCTCCTCAGTCAGCGGAAGCTGTGCGGCTGCGTAAACCCGGGTGATGTGCTGCGGGGGCCTCGGTGGACTCCCGCCGGACCGAGGAGATCCGTCTGCTCAGGACGAGCCGACTGCCTGTGAGCTGCTGAAACCGGGCCGCGGTGTCTGTCATGCGGGAGGTCAGCCGGGAAGGTGCGGAGGCCACGACCACGAGCATCAGAGCCGGCAGAACAGCCGCCAGCCGCATTCCAGCAGCAGGGCCTGATTCGCGGGAGGCTGCAGGCACAGTACATAACAGGACGATGCTTCCCGTCCATACCACCGCCAGCCAGAACGACGGCTGGGCGAGATTCAGCAACCCAGCCCCGGTGGCAGCTGCCCCGGTGACCAGAGGAATCCCCGCTGCCAGCCCCGCCACCCCGAACAGTACGGCCCGCAGCGGTAACCCGGGCCACCACCCGCGCGTGGTTGTCTGCATGGTCTTCGCTTTGGAATCGCTGTCTGCGAAATCAGCACTCTCGCCAGTGCCTGCATTGGTGGACTTCTCCGCGTGAGACCTCACCACGGACGTCACGTCCCGGGGCACCTGGGCAGTGACGGAATCGACAGATCCCTGTCCGTTCACAATGGCCAGCGACAACCCGGCCATCACCGTCAGCAGCACGGCAGTCTGCAGTCCGGTTTCCGCCGGTGAGGCCAGGGCGGCGATCATCAGTCCTCCGGCAGCCGACAGCAGCAGGGCCGACCGTTCGCCGGCCGGTCGCGTGCCGGCTGCCCGCAGCAGGACGAATCCAGCGGATACCAGCCCGAACCACAACAGCCAGCCAGACGCACTGCGCCAGTGCTCGGGACACAGCGGCAGCACCCGCACGGCCAGAGAGAACCCGCTGGCCAGCAGCCAGCCCGGCAGCACCATTCTCAGAAAGCCGGGCAGCTGCCGGTACACAGAGTAGAACCAGCCATGCACGGGAGCCAGTCCCATCCGCAGCAGCAGCGAGATCAGCAGCAGAGGAAATGCCAGCGAACTCACCCGCTGCCACCACTGTGCCGAAGCACCATCCTCGGTCAGCAGCAGCTGGAGCCGCTCGGGCAGCAGAGCAGACGATGTCCGCACCGGGTTGAGAATCTCACCCACCAGCGGAATGGTGGCGTCCAGCAGCAGCAGCACGGCCGCAGCTTCCAGGCCGAACGAGATGGCCAGCACCGTCATCAAGGTGACCGTTGTCCGCCGTCGTTCTGCTCCGCCCCACAAACCGGCCAGCAGAAACAGCACGGGCAGGCTGGCTGCTCCGGCCAGCACCGTCAGCCGATAATCGAGCGAAACCAGCGACAGCAGCTGCAGCGACTGCCACAGCAGAAGTCCGCCGTACAGCAGTGCCGGGTGGCGGTGGTGTTCGCTGCCGGCCGCCAGAATCGCCGCGAGGCACAACCCGCAGAAGACAAGCATCAGCACTGCGGTTGCACCGTCCACACCCGTCAGCAGGCCGGGCCACAGCAGTTGCCAGCGCCCCGCCAGTTCGGTGGCTGCGGGTGCCAGCGGCAGGCTGCGGGCTGTCACCATGCGAAACACGGGGTGCCCGTCCGGACCGGCTTCCACGTCCGTCGGGTGGCCGGCCACCGGGTACAGCGCCAGCACAGCCAGAGCCATGGCCAGTGTCAGGGCCGCATTCGTGCAGGCTGTCCGCCGCATCCCGGCTGCCCCGGAACCGCGGGAGGCGGCCACGAGGAACACACCGACGAGCGGCATCACTGTGCTCAGAAACACCAGGTTTCCGGTCAGTGTCTGCAGGAAGCGGGACATGCGGAACGCTCGACGCTGAAACAGATGATCGATACCGGACAACCCGGCAATTTCCCGAACAGGCCCCGTCAGGGCTGATTCACCCTCCAGCCAGGAACTCCGGATCCAGCCGGTATCTGGAGCAATCCGCTCCACCTGAAGCGGTGCCCTCCCGGCTGCTGCCGAAACCCGCCCGATGGGCCTGCCTGTCAGCTCCAGCCGCTGCCGTCGTTTTCTCTGCCGTTCAACCTTCGGGAGTGGCACGGGTATCAGGCCAGAGGGCCAGTGACGCCCGACTCAGCTCCGTCCCGGCCGCCTTCCGCAGGGCTGCGGCAATTTCGCCCAGTGTTCTGCCATCGACCGGGTGGACGTACTCCGCATCCAGCTCGGCCAGTGGGACCGCAACGAAGGCCCGTGTCAGGATATCCGGATCCGGCAGCTGGTGCCTCCCCACCATCCCGGTCATCCGGTCGTACAGCGAGAGATCGACATCAATGGTGCGGGCCGCATTGATGTTCCGCGGGTCACGAACCCGTCCCAGGGCCTGTTCCGCATCCGGAATCAGCCGATTCAGAATTTCCTCGGCCGAAAGAGCCGTCGACAGCTGCACGGCTGCATTCAGATAATCCGGCTGGGTGGAGTCGCCAGCGGATGGAGAGCACCATGCTGCGGACACCGCCAGTACCCGACCGGCCGCCGACAGCCGCTGCACGCATTTCGGCAGATTTCTCGCGGGCTGAATGTTGGAACCCAGCGAAAGCCAGGCGGTATGTAACATTCTGCTGTTCCTGCTGAATCACAGGCCGTTTGCTGCACGGAGGCCACTTCGCTCGATACGCGCCTGTTTCGCTCGAAATCCGCCCGTAACGTCAGTGCGGCTCGCCCTCAACTCCCAATCCGGAAACCGGTCACTTGCTGCTCAGGTCGCTGCGCGTCCGCTCGATAGTAATTCCCACGGATGCCGCGAACCGCAGGGCGGTTGGCTTTTCGACCGTTACCTGGACGCTGTTCACCCGCTCATCCTGCAGGCAGAGTGCCGCCACCTCTCCAGCCAGTTTTTCCACCAGCAGAAAGCTGGAATTCTCCACCAGCTCGATCACATTCTTGGCAATCGTCCGGTAGTTGACAGCATCTTCGATCTGGTCGGAAGCGGCCGCTGTGCGGGTGTCGGTCCGCATCCGGATGTTGATCAGAACATCCTGCCGGTTGCGGCGTTCGTCATCATTGATGCCGATAATGGCACGCAGCAGCAGATCACGGATCAGAATCACATCATTCATGAACATGCCCGTCCGCTCTTCCGGCCCCGCGCGGTCTGTGGCCAGTGTGCAACTGCTCCCGCGCCGGTCTGTCACCCCCTGCACCTGGCCCCGACAGGCACTATAGGACGGACGGGTGGTTTTTGGCAGTCCCCGGCCGGCCAGTTTACCGGGGATGCCTGCTCACCGGTTCCGGGGTGCTTCGCTGTTGGTCCCTGCCCGGCCATCGTAGATTTCAGGGCTGGTGGGCTTGAGTCTGCGGGTGCTGTGCTTGATTCAGCGGACTGCGTGGACTGCGGAAAAGACGTGATTCAGTTCGTGTGAAACACTGGCAGCGAATTTTCTCAGGCTGAAGTGTTCTCTGCCGAAATGGTGCTGGCAG
>JAGQPV010000264.1 GCA_020426545.1 Planctomycetaceae bacterium | reverse complement strand
TGGAGGGAATGTACCAGTGATGTGGATTTTCCGGCAGTTTTGACCCCCAGAAAGCCAGTGGACCCCCGTGGATCAGCACAGACTGCGCCATGAAACGGCACCGCACCCGCTCGAATCGCCCGCACCGTGGCCAGTTCCCGAACGATCCTCATCAGACCCAGGCGAAACTTTGCGGCAGGATGAGCGGCTGTTAACTCGCAGGTCTGGCGGGAATGAGACATGCGCAACATCAGCCGGAACCGGTCCAGGCTGATCAGAATGTCTCCGTCCGTTGTCCGGCAGCCGGGAAAGGTTTCAAACCGTCCATCCAGAGTGAAGCACTCCCAGTCGCGCGGGGTGCTGCTTTCAAACTGTGCGTGGAGTTCTTCGTACAGAGACGGATCAGTTCGAGCCAGAACCGTTTCCGTCACAGGCTCCTGCAGGCCGCACTGCAGCGACGGGCAGAAGAACTCGCGGAGCCACTGCAGATCTTCCTGACGGCAGTGGACTCTGGTCGCTCCGCCGAAGCCATTGAACTGGTCGGCAGCCAGGGCTTCGGATTGTGGAGTCTGCGTCATTTTCATGGGGCCGCTGTCCTCGGAACCTGGGGAGTTGAGCAGCGGAGTTCGGTCCGCTGCAGGCAGCCCGACATTCAGACGGCGGAGCGGGCAGAAAGGGCCGGTGCCGCATCGTTCCGGTGAACAGGCTGGAGAAGCAGTGCCAGCGGCGCAGCCTGGCACCGGCCGGTGCCGCATCTTTCGGGCAGGCGAGCGAATGCCCGGCGACTGAAACGGTCAGGCGACTCGAGTCGTCAACGGGCTCAGTTCCTGTTCCGGCGAGTCGATGACATGCTGCAGTTTCGTCAGAATCGACCGGGCTGTTTCCTCTTCTCCCAGCTGCAGTCGGGCTTCGATCGCCTTGACCAGCACGTAAACGCACCAGAAATTCAGATGCCTGTAGAATGAGGCCAGATTCCGGGCGGACTGATAACCCTCGAGAATCTGCCGCCAGTCTGCTGGAGAGGGATCCCAGCGGTACCACGTGCGGGCAAGATCTTCGTCGAAGGAGCGGGGAGCCAGCAGCGTATTGTCGATCGAGCAGACGAGCCCGTTGTGTATCAGCAGGTTCTCCGGGCAGAAGTCCCGGTGAGTAATCCCGTATTCTGTGAGTTCCGGGCGGTGTGGCGTGGCAAAGGCATGAATGCTGCGTGCCAGCGGCAGTTCGATGATTCCGTGGCTCAGCAGCTGATACAGCCCTGACTCGAACCAGTGCTGATAACAGACCGTATTCTGCAGCCCCGACTTACTGGAACAGGGCGTCCGATGGATCAGCCCCAGCACCTCGCCACATTCTTTCAGGATTGCCGCGTTCCCGGTGTGCTCAGTCAATGGTTCGCCGGAAAACCACTGTTCGATGATCGCCCCGGCTCCCGACCGGATAATCTTCGGAAAACGGTCTCGTGGCAGGGCACTCAGAGAGCGTTTCAGAAAACCGAGCTGAGTGGATGCAGGCAGCACGCGGGCCTTCAGGTGATGCCCCGCGGCGAATGTGAGCCGCCAGGTGCTGCGCTGATCGATCGATTCTCCCGTAAGCGTCGTAATCTCGATAATTTCGACAGGCTCCTCGTGAAGCCGGTCGATCAGCGGCAGCAGACATTCCGGCAGAGACTGCAGGTCAGTCCGTCGCTGTGAGTTCAGATTACCAGTCATGGGAAGCACCAGATCGAATCAGCCTGTCATAGTCAGGTTGTCACTCAACCTTCCGGTCCTGCATCTTCTCCGGCAGGCAGATGGAAGCCGGTCAGCCACACTGTCGTTTTTCATGTATTCTGCGG
Organism: Planctomycetaceae bacterium; assembly: GCA_020426545.1. Lineage (GTDB taxonomy): Bacteria > Planctomycetota > Planctomycetia > Planctomycetales > Planctomycetaceae > JAGQPV01. The sequence goes on along the minus strand of JAGQPV010000264.1, from coordinate 5,953 downwards.
TCTGGCGCGCTCCGCAGTCTATGCCGCACGGGCAGAACCCGTCTGCAGCATCTCCCGATACAGTTTCGACCCGGCCATCAGCTGCAGATGAGTGCCGGTTTCGACGATTTCTCCATGATCGAGCAGGACGATCCTGGTGGCCAGTGCGAGCAGGGCCGGACGATGAGTCACCATCACTGCCGTACGACCATTCAGAAACGGCCGCAACTGCTGAACCAGGTCCGCTTCAGCGAGAGGATCCAGCTGGCTGGTAGCTTCGTCGAGCAGCAGCAGTCCCGGATCACGCAGAATCGCCCGGGCCAGCGAGATTTTCTGAACCTGACCTCCGGACAGTTGATTCCCGGCTTCTCCAGCTTCTGTATTGTATCCGGCAGGCAGTTCATCCTCGATAAATGACGCCGCTCCGGCGCGGCAGGCGGCCTGTTCGACCTCCTGTCTGGTGCAGGTCGACCAGGACTGACCGTAACGGATGTTGTTTTCGACGGTATCGTCAAACAGGAACGGATGCTGTGGAATAAACCCCAGATTCTGGCGGAATCTCTTCAGATTGAGCTGTTTCAGATTGATCCCGTCCACTTCCACTGAACCGGATGAGGGATCGAAGAACCGCAGCAGCAGGTGCAGCAGGGTCGTCTTGCCGCTGCCGTTGGCACCGATCAGGGCGATACATTCCCCAGGCTCGATCCGCAGGTTCACGCGATTCAGAACCAGCTGGTCTCGACCTCGGTACCGATAACTCAGATCGCGAAATTCTATGCCCGGGGGGCGATGGGAGGGCAGGGAGACGCCATCGGCCGGAGACTGAATTCGAGGCCGTTTTTCCAGAATCTGGAACACCCGATCGGTGGCGGCGGATGAACGGTTGACCGTCACCGTCAGCCCGGCCATCTTCCGCAGGGGATCGGTGGCTCCCAGAATCATGCCGAAAAAGATCAGCAGCGAAGCCGGCGATTGCGGCGTGTGGTTCAGGGCAAATCCCCACAACGTGGCCCGCTGCTGCAGTACCAGCCAGCCTCCGGCGAGAATGGCCAGCACGACAACACTCACTCCCAGCAATTCGATTGCCGGCTTGACCACGGAGCGGACAACGGCGGCGTGTTCAATTCTGGCCCGGATCGTACGCAGAACACTGTGGAACCGCCGGCGTTCAAACCCTTCCGAGGCGGAACTGCGGACCACGCGGATTCCCTGGAGTGTTTCTGTCAGAACGGAGTACAGATCGGACATGGCTGCCAGGCTGTCCTCGTTGACACGTCTGTTGAACCGCTGCAGCCACCGCAGGACCAGTGCCCCCGGTGGAATCAGAATCAGCGAGAACAGCAGGAGCTGCCACGAGATAAAAGCTGCCCCCGCGAGGCAGGCCAGCATCTTGAACGGCTCTCGCAGCGACTGCTGCAGCACTGCCGTCACACCATCTCCCACACGCTGCATATCGTGGGTAAAACGGGTCAGAACCTTGGGCGATCGGTCTTCCGTAAAGTACTCCAGGTCGAGTGTCAGCAGGTGGCGGTATGTGCGGCTGCGCAGTTCAATCAGGGCCCGCTGAGTTAACTGCGTGACCAGAATATCGTTCACGGCCATCAGCACGGCTCGCATCAGTGCGGCTGCGACCAGCAGACCGGCGATCAGCACAATGGTTCCGTAGGGGGTGCCGGGCAGCCAGCGAGTCATGACGGGGAGCCATTCCCGGTATCTCGCGATCTGAACTTCCTGCTGTTCAATCCGGCTGGTCAGCAGTTCGGCTTCCCGGGGAAGGGCCTGACCCTGCTGCGCGGCCTGCTGCCGAATTTCCTGAAGTTCCTGCTGTCTGTCTTCAATTGAGTGCAGCCCTTCGGTAATTCGCCGCTCGAAGGATTCGGGAACGGTTTCGCCGTAAAACAGGGCTTCCAGAAACGGGTACAGTATCCCGATGTTCGCGCCCCACAGCACCCCGATTCCCAGTGAGCAGCACACCAGCAGCGCACAGCGGCCCCGGGAACGGGTGGCGAGCCGAATGACAGAAACAAAGTTCTTCATATTTGCTGGCCGAGGGAGGCTTTCGGGCTGGTGGGCAACATTCAGGAGCCGGATTCAGTGGACCTGCCGGGCAATCAGATGCTGCCGGGAAGTCCCCGGATCGTTGTGGCCGTCTTTTGACCATTCCGGGCCGGTTCGACTGCAGAGTGGCCGGGCAGTAACCGAAGGGAAACCGGCAAGTTGTCCAGAAATCCGGAGTCTGATACGGAGCAGCACATCCTGCTGGCTGAAGGAACTGGCTGAAGAAACAGGATGTGTTAAGTCGAAGGAAGGCCGCAGAGTGCTCATGCTGCTGCCCGCAATAACCACAACCCGGAACCGGCATAAAGGTTCAGGTGACTGGGCCTGTAAGATTTTCGGAGGCCCGGGTTTGCGGGAGGATAGTTCAGTTCGGGCGAGTTCGACAATCTCGATTTACCGGGGGACATGCGTGTAGAAGATGAGTCTCGCGGTGAGGAGGGTTCCTCTTGACGAGAATCATCCGAGCAGCCATCCTCCCCCGCCCTCACTCCATGCAAGCACTCACTTTATGTCTTCCCGTGGAACAGAAAGCGAATCCGCGATGGTCTCCGGTGCGTTTTCAGCTTTCGACGTCGCCATTACCGCTCCCCCATTCCAGTGGCACAGAATCTGTCGGATTCTTCAGCTGGAATATTCACCGGAAGAGCCGCTGTCCGTTCTGCTGCAGAGCATTGGCGAACGTCTGAAGCAGTACAAGCTTACGGTCTATTCCTCGGCAGTTACCGTCCTGGCTGATCCGGAACTCCATGTGGAACCCTGTCCTCAGGGGGCACTGGAGTGGCACTGGGAGTCTCTGTGCTCACTGGCTGGTCTGCCGGAAGTCACCCACGTCGAGACTGTACGGGCGTGGTATCACCAGCGAATGATCGAGACGCTGCTGGACCCCGGTCAGAGTTTTCCCCTGGTAAGCATTGTGATTCCGGCATACAACGAATCGGAAGCACTGCTGCGGTCCACCGTGCGGAGCGCCCTGTCGCAGACCTGGCCGAACTGCGAAGTTGTGCTGATCGACGATGGCTCGCAGCGGCCGGCCAGCGAACTGCTGGGGGATCTGGTGTCACGGGTTCGCTGTATCCGACAGCCGAATTCCGGCGTCGCCGAAGCCCGCAACCACGGGATTGCCCAATCCCGCGGAGAGTTCATTCATTTTCTCGATGCGGACGACCTGCTGGACCCGACCTGCGTGGAAGAGAAAGTCCGGGTCTTCCAGGCGGTGGCGGATCTTGAATTGTGCTTCAGCCATTACCGCTGCGAAGGCGACAATGGCGTCAAGAATGCCGACAACCACATTGTCCCGAAGGTCGGCGATGAGTTCTGCCCCAGCCGGGGGCTGCTGCAGACCGTGCTGCAGCGGTTTCCCTTTCAGATCAGCAGCATCATGCTGCCCCGCTGGGTTGCTCTGGATGCCGGCCCTTTCGACCGCGATCTGAGGCAGTCTCAGGATAATCGCCAGTGGTTCCGGCTGGCCCTGCGTGGCACAAAGGTGGCCGGGCTGAACCGGGATTTGAATACCCGGCGATTTCGCCCCGGCAGCCTGACCAGCTGTTCCAGTCAGTCGCGGTGGTACGCGATCCAGTCCTACCTTCGCAATTTCATGGACATGTGCCACCGCCCGGAGCACTGGATCTCCCTGCCGGTTTACTTCAAACGGGCTCTGCACCACAACCGCGTGCCTCTGCTGTTTCAGCTGAAGTCCCGAAAGGCCGAACGGCTGCGGAATGAACTGATTCGCTGCCTCGAATCGATGTCTGCCGTGGGGGCCAGGGCCGGTCTGTCGAGTATCCCGGTGGTGGAGTCGATGCGGTGGAAGCTGGCAGAGCTGTTTGAGAAGAATCCGGATAAAATCGGTGCAGGTCTGTTCGAACAGCTGGGTCAGGCATTTGACAGGATCACTGCCGATGCTCCGGAAATTTCGGAAACCGACCTCCGTCTCTGGCTGGACACTCCGATGACCAGCAGCATGTGGGAGGAAAGCTGTCCGGCAATCCGACAGCTGGAGCTGGGACTGACCTCCCTGGCGGATCGGCTCCCCCGGCAGCAGGCTGAGTTCTGGCAGCACCGCTTCTTTCAGATCTGGCATGCCCCCTCGAAAAAGACCATGGAGGCCCTGCAGGCGGCTCCGGTGGACCGGGAACTGCTCAAAGCGGCCTGACTGCAGAGATCCGGCTGCGGGCTGATGCCAGATTGATGGCAGGTTCTGTTCCCGACCGGATCATTCCGCGGGCAGGTACCATCCGCTCGAGGCCGGAGGTTGGCCCGGTTTCCCGCAGTACCGGGGTATTGCCCGCAGCCAGCACTGACCTGCACAGCTCGAACGGGCCCGTTGAGATGCTGTATGCGGTGACCAGCTACTTCAATCCCTGCAGATACCGGAAACGGCTGGAGAATTACCGCCTGTTCCGCCGGTATCTGGGAGTTCCACTGATCACGGTCGAACTCGGCTTTGATGGACAGTTCGACCTGAGCCCGGAGGATGCGGAGTTCTATCTGCCGCTGGGCGATGGCGATGTCATGTTCCAGAAAGAACGCCTGCTGAACCTGGCCATCGGACAGCTGCCGGATGATTGCACTGCGGTCGCCTGGCTGGATTGCGACGTCATTTTCTCCGATGCCTCCTGGGCGGAGCAGACCCTCAGGCAACTTCGCACGAAGCAGGTGGTTCAGCCGTTTGCCACCCTCTATCCCCTCGAGGCCTCCAGCCCGGTGGACTTTCGACTGGCCCGTCGTTCTCTGCCGGCCCATCCTTCCGTCCCGGTCAACCTGGCTGCCGATCCTGAGTTCTGCCGTACCGGCCAGGTCGAGGCTCGCTACTGGCAGGAACCGGAGGGAACCCGCACTCGCTTTCGCACGGGAATTGCCTGGGCGGCCCGGCGGGATTTCCTCGAGCGCGTTGGCCTGTACGATGTCTGTATCCTCGGCAGTGGCGATATCGTGTTCTCCAGTGCTCTGTACAACTGCCCGCAAGTGGCCGTCGATGCGTATCGGATGGGGCCGGAGTTCAGGCAGCATTTTCTCGACTGGTTTCAACGACTCGAGCGGGAGTTCCCGCTGAAAATCGGTGAAGTGCCGGGTGAAGTCCTGCAGCTGTGGCACGGCAGCTACTCCCGCCGCAAGTACCGGCAGCGGCATGCGGAATTTGCCGCCTTCGATTTTCAGCCGCAGCGTGATCTTCGCATCAGTGCCAGTGGATGCTGGCGCTGGCGGAACCCGGATTCGCCCATGGCGGCCTATGTGCGGGATTATTTTCATTCGCGGCAGGAGGATGGCCCGCTTTCCTCCGCCCCGTCCTCTGCGTGATCTCTTCCTTCGTGGAATGTCGAACTGACGGGAGACAGGCCGCCCGGGGTCCGTCTGGCCGCAGAAGAAGCGGGTTGACTGTCCTTCCGCGTGTTGGTTGAAGGCAATTGATGGGGGGGAGCGAACTTCGCCGCCGGATGGTCGAAGGTTGACCGGAATTCAGACGATGACTACAACGCCACTGCAGCCGGAGAGGAAGTATCCGGGGAATCTGGCCGAATCATCTGGTCGGTCGGGAGTAGAAGAACCTGGTCCCGTCCGGTTGAGGAATTATCTGGAGAGCAGGATGGCGCGCCTGTCGCAGGCGGATCTGATCGATCTGAACCACACATTTGAAGACCGGACTCCGCAGGAGCTGATTACCTGGGCCGTTTCCACTTTTGGAGACCGGCTGGCCGCTCTGTCGTCGATGCAGAAGTCGGGTAATGTGGTCTGTCACATGCTGCACTCGCTGGGTATCCCGCTGAAGGTGCTGTTTGTCGATACGGGCGTTCTGTTCGAGGAAACTCTGGAAACCAGAGACCGAATCAGCCGGGAGTACGGCCTCGATATCGTCACGCTGACTCCCGAACGGACCATGGCCCAGCAGACGGCCGAACTGGGCGTGCTGTACCTGACC
>JAGQPV010000263.1 GCA_020426545.1 Planctomycetaceae bacterium | reverse complement strand
GATTACCTCGCTTCGGGCGGGTTCGGCGGAGACCGGATCGCCACGGCGGCGCTGCACGAAATCGTGCGGCAGCAGAAACAGAACCTGGGCCTGGCCGGTCATACCGCCACGCACGATTTTCAGATTCTGTGCGCCGGCAACGACACGGGACGGGGCCAGCTGCTCAAACAGGTGGATATCGCCTACGTTGTGGGGCTGGAAGCCCGCGGGCTGTCGCCTCATGCCCGCCGGGTGGTGGAAAGTGGCCAGCTCGATCTGTGCGAATGGACGAACTACACCCTGTCGCTGCGGTTTCAGGCCGCGGCGATGGGGCTGAATTTCCTGCCGACGCGCACCCTGGCCGGGACGGATACCTTCAGACACAGTGCGGCCCGGCAGATTATCTGCCCGTGGTCGGGAAAACCGCAGACGCTGATTCCCGCCCTGTGGCCCGACGTGGCGGTGATTCATGTGCACGAGGCCGACTGCTACGGGAACTGCCGCATTCGGGGCACATCGGTGACGGATCTGGAAATTGCCCGGGCCGCCCACCGGGTGATTATTACCTGCGAACGGCTGATTCCCGTCGAGGAAATCCGCAGCGATCCCACTTCGACGGTGATCCCCTTCTTCTGCGTGGATGCCGTCTGCGAAGTGCCATTCGGCAGCTTTCCCGGAAACATGCCGGGCGAGTACTTCTCCGATGAAGACCACCTGCGGCTGTGGCTGACTTCCGAACGCGATCCCGAACAGTTCGCCGAATTCCTGGAGACCTACCTGTTCGGCGTGGAAGACTTCGTGGAGTATCTGAACCGCTGCGGCGGACTGAAACGACTGCAGGCCCTGCGCACCACGGAGATCTTCCCATGAGCTGCAACAACCTGGAACTGATGATTTGCGCCGCTTCGGAAATGCTGGACGACGGCGCGGTGGTGGTGGTGGGTACGGGGGCTCCCTGCGCTGCGGCCATGCTGGCGCAGAAGACGACCGCCCCCAATCTGACGCTGATGTTTGAAGCCGGCGGAGTCGGTCCGCAGCTGCCGCAGATGCCGATCAGCGTAGGCGACTCGCGGACATTTCACCGCGGGCTGATGGCGACCAGCATGTCGGACATCATGGAGACCTGCCAGCGGGGCGTGGTGGATTACACGTTCCTCGGCGGAGCACAGATCGACCAGTACGGCAACCTGAACTCGACGATCATTGGCGATTCCTGGGAGCGGCCGAAGGTCCGTCTGCCGGGCAGTGGTGGAGCGAACGACCTGGGTTCGCTGTGCTGGCGGATCATCGTGCTGACGCAGCACGACCCTCGCCGGTTTGTGGAGCAGGTGGATTTCATCACCACGCCGGGTTACCTCGACGGCCCCGGTGCACGGGAACGGGCCGGCCTGCCGCCGGGAACCGGGCCGTGGCGGGTGATTACCGACCTGGCCATTCTGGGCTACGACGAAGAGACCTGCCGGATGGAGGTCATCTCGCTCCATCCGGGAGTCACCATGGCCGATGTGCAGGCGAAAACCAGCTTCGAGCTGCTGGCCCGCGAGCCGGTGGGCACCACCACGCCGCCCAGTGATCTGCACCTGCAGATCCTGCGGGAACAGGTCGATCCGCACCGGTACATCATTGGCCGGGCCGCCTCCTGAAGTGGCCGCTTAGAAGGGCGGGGAACATCCGTTCCACGGCCCGTCCCGGGCCCCGGCTTTTCTCCCGCAGCTGGCTGAAGCATGTCCGCGGCGTCTGGTATAATGCAACCGGTGGAACCCGCCGCCAGCCGGAAGAGACCAGCGGAGCGACCCGCCTGCCTGCGCTCCGTGGATTCCCGTTTGAGGAAGACCAGTCTCCGGATGCTCTGAACCCGCCGTGCCGTGTTGAGGTCTGTATGAGGAAGTTTTCCAGCTGCGAGTGTTACACCCGGTCTGCCGGTGTCTGTGCAGTTCTGGGTCTGCTGGCCGCACTGCTGGCCGGTTCGACGGGCACCGGCCCGCGGAACGCCACCGGGGCGGAGCCGGCGAATGCCGCGGTCGACAAGCCGGAAAGCCCGGCTGCGGAACAACCGGCCGAAGCCGAATCCGCCTTCACGCCCGCGCAACTGGAATTCTTTGAAAAGCAGGTTCGCCCCGTTCTGGCCGAACACTGCTACAGCTGCCACGGTGCGAAGAAGCAGGAAGGCGGACTGCGGCTGGATTCGCGGGCGGCCATTCTGCGCGGTTCGGACTCCGGAGTGATTGTGGCCGCCGGCCAGACGAACGACAGCCTGCTGCTGGATGCCATCCGCTATGACGGGCTGGAAATGCCGCCCACCGGCAAGCTCGATCAGAAAAAGATCGACGCGATCGAGCAGTGGGTGAAACTCGGCCTGCCCTGGCCTGCCGACAGCTCGGCCGCCAGCGCCGATGCCGCCGCCTGGAAATCCCACTGGGCCTTCCAGCCGGTGCAGGATCCCCCCGTTCCGGCTGTGCAGAACGGAGAGTGGCCCCGGGGCGACCTCGACCATTTCGTACTGGCAAAGCTGGAAGCCGCGGGGATTTCGCCCTCGCCGGAAGCCGACCGCCGCACACTCATCCGCCGGGCCACGTTCGACCTGATTGGCCTGCCGCCCACGCCGGAGGAAATCGCCGCCTTTCAGAGTGACCGGCGGCCGGAAGCCTTCGCGACCGTGATTGATCGCCTGCTGGAATCTCCGCATTACGGTGAACGGTGGGGCCGTTACTGGCTGGATGTCGCCCGCTACGCGGACAACAAGGGCTACGTGTTTTTCGAGGAGAAGAACTTCCCCTACGCCTGGACCTACCGCGATTATGTCGTGCGGGCGCTGAACGAAGACCTGCCGTTTGACCGGTTTGTGCAGTACCAGCTGGCGGCCGATCAGATGGAACTGGACGGCGACCCGCACCCGCTGGCCGCGATGGGTTTTCTGACATTGGGCGCCCGGTTTTCCAACAACCAGCACGACATCATCGACGACCGGATCGACGTGGTCACCCGCGGGCTGATGGGCCTCACCGTCACCTGTGCCCGCTGCCACGATCACAAGTTCGACCCCACCTCGCAGGCCGATTACTACGCGCTGTATGGCGTGTTTCGCAGTTCGCTGGAACCGACCGTCCCGCCCGTGGCCATGCCCGTGGAGGACACGCCGGAGTACCGGGCCTTCCAGGCGGAACTGGAAACCCGCACGGCGGCTCTGAATACGTTTATCGAGCAGAAGCACACGGCCCTGGTGCTGGATGCGAAGGAACGGGCTGCCGAGTACCTGCTGGCGGCCCAGGAAGCACGGAATGCTCCGCCGCAGGATGAATTCATGCTGCTGACGGAAGCCGGCGGACTGAATCCAACGATGGTGGGCCGCTGGAAGGGACTGCTGGAAGGCACGGACCGCAACCGCGAACCGGTCCTGCACATCTGGCATGAACTGTGCGAAGTTCCCGCGGAGAGTTTCGCCGAAAAGAGCCGCGAGCTGGCCGCCCGCATCAGGCAGCAGGCAGCTGAGGGGACGTTGCCCGCCGGAGAACAGAGCGGACAGGCAGCTGTCCGGCCCAACCCGCTGGTGGTGGCCGCTGTGCTCGATCCCCCGCCGGAGTCTCTTGAGCAGCTGGCGGAACGCTATGCGGGCCTGCTGCAGCAGACGGAACAGCTGTGGCAGAACACGCTGAAAGAGAATGAAGCCAGGGCTGCGGAAGGTACAGCCGAAGGCCAGGCTCCGGCCATTCCCGACCGTCTGGCAGACCCGCACCGCGAGCAGCTGCGGAAGATCTTCCACGGACCGCACGCCCCGCCGGATGTGCCCGTGCTGCTGGGAGCTGGCTTCCTGGCCCTGCTGCCCGACCGGCCCGCCCAGGGAGAATTCAAAAAACTGCTGAAGGAAGTCGAAACCTGGATTGCCAGCGGTAAGGGGGCTCCGCCCCGGGCCAATGTGCTGATTGATCAGGCCGTGCCGATGGAGCCGCATATTTTCATTCGCGGCAACGCCAGCCGGCTGGGGAAACAGGTTCCCCGGCGGTTCCCCGAATTTCTGAGCCAGGTCTCGGCTGAGCCATTCCGGAACGGCAGTGGCCGGCTGGAACTGGCCCGGGCAATTACCAGTCCGCAGAACCCGCTCACGCCACGGGTGATTGTCAACCGGGTCTGGAAGCATCATTTCGGGCACGGCCTCGTGCGGACCCCCAGCGATTTCGGGCTGCGGAGCGATCCGCCCACGCACCCGCTGCTGCTGGACAGCCTGGCCACACAGTTCATGCGGGAAGGCTGGTCGCTGAAGCAGCTGCACCGCACCATCATGCTCTCCGCCACCTATCGGCAGTCGAGTGCCGTGCGGTCGGAAATTGTACCGCTCGACCCGGAGAACCGGCTGCTGCACCGGATGAACCGCCAGCGGCTCGATTTTGAAGCCATGCGGGATGCGATGCTGTTCGTCTCCGGTGCAATGGACCGTCGGCAGGGCGGGCCTCCCGTAAATATCGTGGGCGAAGGCCTGGTCACCCGGCGTTCGATTTACGGATTCATCGACCGCATGGACCTGCCCGGCCTGCTGCGGACGTTCGATTTCCCCAGTCCGGCCGCCACCAGCCCCGGTCGGGAAGTCACCACGGTTCCGCCACAGGCCCTGTACCTCATGAACAACGGCTTTGTGCAGGCGGTTGCCGGCCGGCTTTCCACCCGCCCCGATCTGACCACCGCGGACGAATCCCGCGAGCGGGTCATCCGCGCGATGCGGCTGGTCTTCGGCCGGGATCCGGCCCCGTCGGAACTCGAGGCCGCTGTCCGCTTCCTGGACGAGGAACCTTCCAGAACGGAGAAACAGCAGGCGTGGAGTTACGGCTACGGTCAGGTCGATGAAACAGCCGGGAAGGTCTCCGAGTTTCATCCGCTCACCTGGTCCACCGGTACACGCCTGCAGGGCGGGCCGAAACTGCCCGATCCGAAAATCGGCTGGGTCTTCATGGATGCCCGCGGCGGGCACCCGGCGGGTTCTCCCCGGGCCTGCAACATCCGCCGCTGGACAGCCCCCGCAGCGAGCACATTGAAAATCACCGCCAAACTGGGGCATGCTCAGCCCCAGGGCGATGGTGTGCGGGGCAGAATCGTTTCCTCCACGAAGGGCATTCTGGGCCAGTGGGAAGTCCACAATTCGGAAGTGGAAACGCCGATTGCCGCCCTGCCTGTGAAGCCCGGCGACACCGTCGATTTTGCCGTCGATATCCGGACGACGGTGTCTTTCGACAGCTTCAGCTGGCCGGTGAAACTGGAACTCACCCAGGCAGAATCCTCCGGGAAAGACGCCTCCCCGGCCCCGCACAGCTGGGATTCCGTGGCAGAGTTCACCCTCGGGAAAACAACCCGCTGGACGCAGTTTCTGCAGGCCCTGCTGATGACCAACGAATTTGTCTTCATTGACTGACGGAATCGGCTGACGGATTGCACGCGCTTTCACGCCCGCTGCCGGAACCCCGCCGGCCTGCTCTAAATTAACATGATCGGGAGTCCTTCCCATGCAGCAGCCGTTCTCTCTGCCCGCGGGCAGCACCGGCGAATTTCCAGACTTCACTGGCCCCGTCCGGTCCCGGCGGGACATGCTCCGCCGCTGCGGAACCGGCTTCGGAATGCTGGGTCTGGCCGGAGTCATGCAGGACGCCGGGCTGCTCGGCCAGGGGGCGACTGCCCGCGCCGCGGATGAACGGTCCGGCTCCAACCCGCTGCTGCCCAAAGAACCCCATTTCCCGGCGAAGGCCCGACGTGTCGTCCACCTGTTCATGAATGGTGGCCCGTCGCAGGTCGATACCTTCGACCCCAAACCCCTGCTGAAGAAGTACCACGGCAAGCCGCTGCCGGTCGGCAACCTGCGGACCGAACGCAAGACCGGGGCGGCCCTGGGTTCGCCGTTTCATTTCCGCCCGTATGGCGACAGCGGGATTGAAGTCAGCGAGCTGTTTGAGAAAACGGCGCAGCACGTCGACGACATGGCCATCATCCGCTCGATGCATGCCAACGCGCCCAACCACGAACCCTCGCTGATGCTGATGAACTGCGGAAGACGGACGGCTGCCGCGGCCCAGCTTCGGCGCGTGGATGACCTGGGGACTGGGAACCGAGAACCAGAACCTGCCCGGCTTTGTGGTGATGTGCCCGGGCGGCTACCCGATTGTCGCCACCCGCAACTGGCGTTCGGCCTTTCTGCCCGGCACCTGCCAGGGCACCTATGTCGATACAAAAAACACCGAAATTGAAAAGCTGGTGGCCAATATCCGCAACGGACAGCTGCCGGCCAGCGAACAGCGGCGCCAGCTGGATCTGGTCCGCCTGTTCAACGAACGGCACCTCGAGCAGCGGCAGCAGGATGCGGCTCTGGAAGCACGAATTCAGTCGTTTGAACTCGCCTGGCGAATGCAGTTCGAGGCGGCCGACGTGTTCGACACCTCGGGCGAACCGAAGCACATTCAGGAAGAGTACGGCAACGACACGCACGGGCGGCAGCTGCTGCTCACCCGCCGGCTGCTGGAACGGGGCGTGCGGTTCGTGCAGGTGTGGAGCGGGGCCGGCCAGCCCTGGGACAACCACGCGGGAATCGAAAAGGCCCACCGCGATCTGGCCAAAAGCTGGGACCAGCCCATCGCCGCGTTCCTGTCCGACCTCAAGCAGCGGGGCATGCTGGAAGACACGCTGGTGCTGTGGGGCGGGGAATTCGGCAGAACCCCCGTGGCCGAACTGCCCTCACTCAGCGGGCGGGATCACAACCATTACGGCTTTACCTGCTGGCTGGCCGGCGGCGGGGTGCGCGGGGGGACCGTTTACGGCTCGACCGATGAATTTGGCTTCCGGGCGGAAGAAAACCCGGTGCATGTGCACGACCTGCACGCCACCATGCTGCACCTGCTCGGGTTCGATCACGAACGGCTGACGTACCGCTACGCCGGACGGGACTTCCGACTGACAGACGTGCACGGGCGGGTCCTCCACGATCTGATCGCCTGAACGGTCGCCGGCCGGTTTGTGACGGCAGAGGGGCAGGGAGAACCTGGCCTTTCCCGCGCAGGCATCTCGAAACGCGTGCCGGGCTTGCGTACAATGGGGACCGTTCCCGTTGAATCCTTCTGCATCCAGTCTGCTGGCACGCCATGACGAGCGAGGTGATCGATTCCGAATCCACTGCCGGCCCGGCAGATTCCGTCGGCTGTGTGACGACACAGACCGTCACGCTGTTTGAACCCCCGCACGAGCTGTCGCTGGCCTGCGGCGAGCGGCTGGGCCCGGTGCAGGTGGCCTTCGAAACCTACGGCACGCTGAACGAAACCCGCGACAATGCGGTGTTCATCTGCCATGCCCTGACGGGCGATGCCCATGCGGCGGGGCTGCATCAGCCGGACGACGACAAACCCGGCTGGTGGGACAGCTTCATCGGCCCGGGCCGCGGGATCGATACCAGCCGCTGCTTTGTGATCTGTGCCAATATCCTCGGCGGCTGCCAGGGCACCACCGGTCCCGGCAGTCTCAACCTGGAAACCGGCCGGCCGTGGGGCATGTCATTCCCGGTGGTCACCGTGGCCGATATCGTCAAAGTTCATGTCGAACTGCTGCGGCACCTGGGCATCGAACGGGTCCTGGCCGTGGTCGGCGGCAGCCTGGGCGGCATGCAGGTTCTCGAATGGGCAGCCAGCTATCCCGACCGTCTGCGTTCCGCCGTGGTGATTGCCTCCGCCGCCCGGCTCTCGGCCCAGGGGATTGCGTTCAACACCGTGGGCCGCCGGGCAATCTGTGCTGATCCACAGTTCGCCGGAGGTGACTTCTACCAGACGGAAGG
>JAGQPV010000262.1 GCA_020426545.1 Planctomycetaceae bacterium | reverse complement strand
CGGGCACGCCACAGTCCGGTTTGCCCTGCCGAAACAGATTGCCCGCGGTGAAGGCACGGTGGCCTTCATCATTGAGGACGGGGGCGTGGTGGAGACCGCCACGAAAACCATTCCCATTCTGCTGCAGACGGTCGATATCCAGCTGTATCCCGAAGGCGGCGACCTGGTCGCCGGGCTGTCGAACCGGCTGTATTTTGAAGCCCGCACACCGGTGGGCAAGCCGGCCGATCTGGCCGGAGTGATTGAAGATGCCAGCGGCCGCGAACTGGGCCAGTTCCGCAGCGAGCACGAGGGACGTGGCGTGTGTCGTTTTACTCCGCCGGCGGAGGGAGAATGTGTGCTGCGGATTACCGAGCCGGCCGGCATCACCCGGACCTTCCCCGTGCCGGCTGCGAAGCCGGCCGGTGTGGTGCTGTCTGCCCGGGACAGGGTGACAGCACATGGTGCCGCCGTGCGGTTTGATCTGGCAGCCACGGAATCTGCTCCGCTGACTGTGACGCTTCGCCAGCGGGATGTGGTGGTGGGCACGAAAACCATCGAAGTGACCACCGGGAAAACGTCCCGCGTGGTCTTTCAGCCGGCTGATTCTGTTTCCGGTGTGCTGACCGCGACGGTGACCGATGCCGAACAGAAGCCGCTGGCCGAGCGGCTGGTGTTCGTGCAGCCAGAAGATGGACTCAAAGTTTCCGTCACAACCGACCAGCCACGTTACAGCCCCGGCGGCCAGGTGACGCTTCAGGTGCAGACGACGGATGCCGCCGGAAAGCCGGTGCCGGCGGTTGTCGGGCTGACGGTGACCGACGACAGCGTGCTGGAACTGATGGAGAAACGGGAGCAGGCCCCGGCACTGCCGGTGATGGTGTTCCTCGAACCGGAAGTTCGCGAACTGGCGGACGCCCATGTTTACCTCGATCCCGAGAACCCCAAAGCTCCACTGGCGGTTGATCTGCTGCTGGGCACCCAGGGCTGGCGACGGTTCGCTCTTCTGAAACCTGCCGAGTTCCTGGCCACACATGGCGAAGTTGCTCGCCGGGCACTGGCGCTGCGGATGAATACGGATCGGTCACAGTCGGGCCGTCACGGGTTCTTCTTCGGGCGAATGGCTGGTGCAGCGGGCGATGAACTGGAGGCTGTCGCGGGAGCGGAGGAAGGTGTTCCTCGGCCGGTGGCTCTGCCAGCAGCACCGCCTGCACCAGGCAATCAGCCTCAGGGTGAACTGCGAAATGCTGCGGAGGAGGAGGACGCTCCTGCAGGGCGACCAGTTCAACAGAAGCAGCAGGCCGCCGGTAAGAAGGATGGCCGTGATGCTCAAGAGGGAGATGACCTGAAGCAGCTCAAGCGGCCCGCCCGGCCCGCATCGGCGCGTCCAGAGGAGTCGAAAGCACGTCAGGGACTTCGCCGGGCCCTGGAAGCAGCCGAGCGGGAAGTGGCGGCTGACCGGGTGCTGCGGAAGCCGGGAGCCAATGGTGTGGCGGCAGGCTTTGCCCTGCTGGAGGCCGCTTATGTGGTTGTTCGCGAATACGCCCACAAATCTCCCGAAGCCGCACGGAAGTCGCAGCGGTTCGACTTCACGGAAACCATCTGCTGGCAGGCCGGGCTGAAGACCGACGAGAAAACGGGTACGGCCAGCATCAGCTTTGATGTGAACCATTCCGTCACGGGGTTTCGGGTGCTGGCGGATGCCTTCACGGCAGGAGGCCATCTCGCTGCTGCATCCCGGTTGATTGAATCGGTCGAGCCGTTCTACACCGAGCCGAAACTTCCCCTGGAAGTCACCGCTGGCGATACCGTCGAACTGCCGCTGTCGCTGGTGAACGACACGCCGCAGCCGCTTTCCGCGGGAAGCCTGGCAGTGACGATTGGCAAGGCCGATCCCGTGCTGCTGGAGGGGATTGAACTGGCGGGTGATGCCCGTATCCGGAAGCTGCTGTCGCTGAATATCGGCCCGATGCCGGCGACATTTGATGTCCTGCTGACGGCCCGGGCCGGGGCGTACGCCGATGAAGTCCGGCGGCAGCTGAAGGTGGCTCCCCGTGGTTTCCCGCAGCAGATTGCCCTGAGCGGAATGCTGGATGCCGACAGCAAAGTCAGTCATCAGCTGGAACTGCCGAAGCAGGTGGTTGCCGGCAGTCTGACAGCCCGGGTGGCCGTGCATCCCACACCGCTGGCCAGCCTGACTGATGCACTGACCGCCCTGATTCGGCAGCCTTCCGGCTGCTTCGAGCAGACCAGTTCCAGCACATTCCCGCTGGTGATGGCGCAGCAGTATTTCCGTTCGCATACGGGAGTCGATCCGGAGCTGATCGAACGCAGCAGCAGCATGCTGGATGCCGGGTATCAGCGGTTGACGGGTTTTGAATGTAAATCGGGCGGGTATGAGTGGTTCGGTGGAGACCCCGGTCATGAGGCGCTGACCGCCTACGGACTGCTGGAGTTCACCGAGATGAGCCGCGTCCGTGAGGTGGATTCGGCGATGATGGAACGCACCCGCAACTGGCTGCTGGGCCAGCGGGACGGCGAAGGCGGTTTCAAACGCGAGAGGCGGGCTCTGCACACCTGGCTGGCCGATGCCGATGTGTCGAACGCCTACATCACGTGGGCACTGCTTTCCGCCGGGCAGCAGGGTCTGGAGAAAGAGGTGGAACTGGTGGCGAAAACAGCCGCCACCACCGACAACAGCTACGTGCTGGCGCTGTCGGCCAATGTCCTGGCTCTGGCCGGGCAGAAGGACGAAGCACGGCCGCTGCTGGAGAAACTGGCTCTGCTGCAGACTCCCGCCGGCGACGTCGCTGGTGGTACGAAATCCATTGTGGGCAGCACGGGCGAAGCACTGGCCATCGAGACGACGGCTCTGGCGACGCTTGCGTGGCTGCAGGATCCCGATTCCATCGACTTCGCCGACAAGGGCATTCGCTGGCTGAGCGGCATGTGCCGGGGTGGCCGGTTTGGTTCCACCCAGTCAACAGTGCTGGCTCTGCAGGCGATTCTTGGCTGGGACAAGGCCACTTCGCATCCGAAGGCTCCGGGTTCGCTGCAGCTGATCGTCGATGGACAGCCTGTGGGAACGCCCGTGGCCTTTGATCAGTCGACGCAGGGTGCGATTGAACTGCCGGGCCTGGCGGAGCTGCTGACCGCCGGGAAGCATTCGGTGGAAGTGCAGATGACTGACGGTTCCCGCATGCCGCATACAGTGGCGGTGGAGTTCCATGCCGAGCGGCCGGTTTCCTCGGCCGACTGTGCCCTCGAGCTGTCCGTGAAGCTGGCCGACGGCCAGGTGACGGAAGGGGAAGTGACTGAAGCCCAGGTCAGTATCCGCAATAAGTCCGAGGAAACCGTGCCCAACCCGATTGCCATCATCGGCCTGCCAGGTGGGCTGGAGCCCCGGCATGATCAGTTGCGGGAACTGGTGAAAGCGGGACGGATCGCAGCCTGGGAAGTGACGGGGCGGGATGTCGTGCTGTACTGGCGGGCGATGGAGGCCGGTGAGACGGTGAATCTGCCGGTTTCCGCCGTGGCAGCCGTTCCTGGCAAATACACCGGGCCGGCCAGCCGGGCCTACCTCTACTACACCGACGAGCACAAACAGTGGGCCGAGCCGCTGGGAATTCACATTGCCCCGCGAAAAACCGGGCTCTGAACCACTGGCGTTTCACAGGGGCTGGTAGTGCAGTCACGGAGCAGCAGGTCATGGTCGTTGCACCCATAAATCAGGTGAATTCCCGGTTTATGGGGGCAACAGGGAGATTTTTGAGTGATTGTGCATGGGATGACTGATTTCCCATAAATCCTAAATATCCCAGATATCCCATTTACACCATGGTTGCCATCTGTTAGATCTGTCGCCTCACAGAACGTGGATGCGCTACGCCCACTCACTTGAGAATTGTGGAGGACTTACATGGTCCGGAAGTTGACTGTTGCGGCGGCTGTGGCCCTGGTGGCTGTCTTTGCTGTTCAGGACAGTGCAGAGGCAGGTTGCTTCGGTGGAGGCTGCTCTGTCGGCGGTGGCTACACGGCATCGTACGGCGGCTGCTATGGCGGCGGTTACACGGTGTCGTACGGTGGCTGCTCGACCGGTTGTGGCTATGCCCCGACCTACACCCGTGGCTGCTCAACTGGTTGTGGCTACGCCCCGACCTACACTCGTGGCTGCTCGACTGGTTGTGGCTATGCCCCGACCTACACTCGCGGCTGCAACACCGGTTGCGGCTACGCCCCGGCCTACACCCGTGGCTGCAACACCGGTTGCGGTACTTCCGTGACCTACGGTGGTGGCTGCTATGGTGGTAACTGCTCCGTGGGTGGTGGTTACACCGCTTCCTACGGTGGTGGATACTCTTATGGCGGTGGCTACTCCTACGGCGGTGGCTACTCCTACGGTGGTGGCTACTCCTACGGTGGTGGCTGCCCGGGTGGCGTCTGCCGTCCGTAACGTGTTTTGAGAAAAGTATTTCCGGGGTGGTGCGGTCTCGCTGAGCCCTGAAGTGCAGACTGGCCTGAGAAATGGCCGGTCGCACATTCCCCCCGGAAAAACCGCTCCCGCAGCAGCGGGGGTGAAATCGACAGAAACTCTGGCAGATTATTGAGGAGGCAGCTACCGTTCTGTTCCTGTTCAGGCTTCGGGCCGTACGGGACGAGTCAGACGGGCTCCGGTTGTAGAATCCACCTGCTGCCACAGGCGGCGCTGCTTCGGCAGTGTCGCCTTCTTCTTTGCGCACCCGTTTCTTTTCACCTGGAATCCGCGGTCTTCCGGCGAATTTGAGGACGGTTTCTCCCGCCGGAATTCCGGTGAAGTTTCACTGTGAACTGCGGTTCTCTCCTCAGTGGAACCTCTGAATGCCTGGCCCGTGTTCCTCGGCTGAACTCCCGGCCAGCAGACTGCAGGCTGCGGCCGACCGGAAGAATCAATGAAAATCCCGGGAGGCAATCGGCCTGCTGCCCATTTGCCGCGAGGCTTTGGCGGGTTTTTCCGCAGGCCGAAGTGGTTGAGGAACGCTGCTTTCCCCAGACTGTGGGGTCGGGTCGCGAAGGCTGGCAGTGGTTCGTATAATCCGGCAGGTCGGTCTGGTGAGTCGGTCCGGTAACCGGTTTCGTCCGTTATCTGCAGCCAGGGTGTGAACCAGTCTTTCCCTGGGTCCGCGGACGGCGAGGGTTTGCGGACAGGCCCGACATCGACTGACCAGCAGTCAACTGCCGCAATCTGTTCTCCTTCTGCTGTTTTTCGGTTCTGAAGACGATTCGGAACCGACGGACAAACCGCAGATCAGGCCCGGACAGGGGCATTCTCATGCGATGTGAAACACAGACAGGGAGACCGGCTGACCGTGCCGCTTCCCTCGTCTCTGCTGCAGAATATTCCGTGACAGACGATCAGACCGCTTCCCAGACGATCCGAATCGGAGCCGTCAGCTACCTGAATTCCCGTCCGCTGATCGAGGGGCTGGATGCCGGGGGGCCGGGATATTCACTGAAAGTGGATTACCCCAGCCGCCTGGCTGATGCTCTGTCTTCCGGCCAGCTGGATGTGGCACTGATTCCTTCCGTGGAACTGTTTCGGGGCGACGATTACGAGGTCATTTCCACGGCCTGTGTGGCAGCCCGTGGGCCCGTGATGAGCGTGAAACTGTACAGCCGCTGCCCATTTGGTGAGATTCGCAGCCTGGCTCTCGATGAAGGTTCGCGGACCAGCGCTGCTCTGGCGGGGATTCTGCTGCAGCGGCGGTATGGCGTTTCGCCCCGGCTGGAACCGCTGCCCCTGGGCGATACCGTGGAATCCGCGGAGACCGACGCCATCCTGCTGATTGGCGACCGGGCCATGCACCCGCCCGGTGAGGAATTTGCCGGCACGTGGGATCTGGGAGAGGAATGGCTGAACTGGACGGGCCTGCCGTTCGTATTCGCCCTGTGGGCTGCCCGGCGGGACACTGTTCCGGATTCCCTCTGCCGTCAGCTCTCCGCTGCGCGCGACCGGGGTCTGCTGGAACTGGATGAAATTGCCCGGCGGGAAGCACCCCGCCTGGGCCTGACCGAAGAAACCGCCAGCCACTACCTGCACCGGAATCTGTATTTCCGACTGGGTTCCGCGGAGCGTTCCGGATTGAAACTGTTCCGCCGGCTGGCAGTCGAGCAGGGGCTGGCCCCCGAAGGAGCTGAGCTTGTCTTCCGCAATCACGCCACTGCTTGAACGGGCCGTTGCCGGTGAGAGGCTTTCACCGGAACAGGGGCTGGAACTGCTCCAGAACGGGGATCTGCTCGAACTGGGCCGCGCGGCCGATGCCGTCACCCGGCGGCTGCACCCTGAGCCGTACCGCACCTATAACATCGACCGGAATATCAATTATTCCAATGCCTGCACGGCGGTCTGTGATTTCTGTGCGTTCTACCGCCCGGCTGATCACCCCGAAGCCTATGTCCTGCCGCTGGAAACCCTGCTGCAGAAAATCGAGGAAACAGTCGCTCTCGGCGGGGACCAGATCCTGCTGCAGGGCGGGCTGCACCCGAAGCTGCCGCTGGAGTGGTATGAGGATCTGCTGCGGGCCATGCGGAAGGCTTTTCCGCAGGTGAATGTGCATGGCTTCAGCCCGCCGGAGCTGTATCACTTTGCCAAAATCAGCAAACTGCCGCTGAAGACTGTGCTTGAGCGTCTGAAAGATGCGGGCCTGGGCAGCGTGCCGGGTGGTGGCGGCGAAATCCTGGTGGACAGGGTGCGGAAGCAGATCACCCGGGGAAAAGTGCTGACCGACGACTGGCTGAACGTCAACCGCGTCTGGCATGAACTGGGCGGCCGCTCCTCGGCCACCATGATGTTTGGCCATGTGGAAACGCTGGCGGAGCGGATCGAGCATCTGGAACGGCTGCGGCAGCTGCAGGATGAAACGGGCGGGTTTACCGCGTTCATCTGCTGGACGTTTCAGCCTCCCGATGAAGCACCATGGTACGACAACCGCAAAGACGGAACCGACATGTCGCAGATTCCGCCTTCCGGCGGGTTCGAATATCTGAAGACGCAGGCCGTGGCCCGGCTGTACCTCGACAATTTCCCGAATATCCAGTCCTCGTGGGTCACGCAGGGTGAAAAAATCGGGCAGATGGCACTGCTGTTTGGTGCCAACGACATGGGCAGCCTGATGATCGAGGAGAACGTGGTGGCGCAGGCCGGCACGGTTTACCATCTCTCGCTGGAGACAATTCGCCGCTGCATTACGGAGGCCGGGTACATTCCCCGCCAGCGGAATGTGTATTACGAATACATCGATGAATACAGTCCCGATGGTTCTGCGCTGTCGGCCGGTTCGGCGGGCAGCCCGGAATCTGTCGACCTGCCGGTGCTGCAGTCTCCCTGAGAGCAGTTCGCCGGCAGCTCTGTAGCCCCTGTGCGGCCGAATGAGCTACAGTTGTGTACCGGGCTTCCCAGTCCGGCTGCTGTCCGGCTGCGGAGCAGAACCGCCGCAGTCCGTGGGCAGGAGGCACTCGCTGCCTGTTTCGGAAACACTGGCCACGCATTGCCTGCAGTGGCTGTTCCAGCCTCCCGCCGGCATCTGGCGGGGGTTGAGAAGTTTCCGGGCAGTTTCTCAGGGACGAACGGGCCGTGTCTGAAATTCAGACCAGCCGTTCCGCGGGAGTACGGACAGCCCATGATCGTTGTGGAACAGCTTGGCAAGCAGTTCGCGGATTTACGCCGGGGCCCCGTAACCGCCCTGGACAGCGTGAGCTTCACCGTCCAGCCGGGCGAGATCTACGGTCTGCTGGGACCGAACGGCGCCGGCAAAACAACCTG
>JAGQPV010000261.1 GCA_020426545.1 Planctomycetaceae bacterium | reverse complement strand
ACCGGCTACATCCACCTGCTGGACGACGCCATTCGCCGCGAGGTGCTGCAGCAGACCCGGCAGACTCTGGGAGGTGGCGGGTTCCTGGCCGGGGCCTTTGTGTCCGACCAGCCGGGTGACGCCTTCGACGCCGCGATGTATCGCGCCCGCATCGATGAAATTCAGCAGGCAGGCGGCACCCCGGTCGTGTTTCAGTCCTTCGGACTGGTTGCCCAGGAATCGGCCGATATCGTGGCCTCGTATGCCACCCTCGGCGAACACTGCGATCGCTTCTTCGCCTTCGAGCTGACCCGCGCGCTGGCTCCGTTCGGGCGAATCTACGATCTGGAAACCTATGCCGGACTGCTCCGCGTTCCGCAGTGCGTAGGGGCCAAACATTCCTCGTTCCATCGAGAACCGGAATGGCAGCGGCTGGTGCTGCGGGATCGGCTGCGGCCCGAGTTCATCGTGCTCACCGGGAACGATTTCGCGATCGACATGGTGATGTACGGCAGCGATTACCTGCTGGGGCTCAGCACGTTTGCTCCCGGCCTGTTCGCCCGCCGGGATGCTTTCTGGAAAGCGGGCGACCCGGCATTTTACGAGCTGAACGACCAGCTGCAGTATCTGGGCTTTCTGACGTTCCGCGAACCGGGTCCGGCCTACAAGCATTCCGCGGCGCAGTTCCTGCATCTGTGTGGAAAAATCGCCAGCAACCGCACCTACCCGGGCAGCCCGGAACGCCCGGAGAGCGACCTGCCCATCCTGCGGGAACTTGCCGTGCGGCTCGGGCTGGTGAAAGCAGAGTCTCCACTCGGCTGACAGGGTTCTTACCCGCGGGGCGTCTCCGGACGGGTCGGTCGATTCAACGATTTCAGCTCTGCTGCAGATCGAGATAACCCGGGTTGGTTTTCCGCTTCCAGATGAAGCCATCCAGCACGTAGTGCGTTACCTGCGGCACCGCCAGCAGCGGGACCAGCACGAGCTTCCAGTTGCCGGGATCCACCGCCGGGCCGAACAGCCAGCTGTTCTCATGGAACACGGCCCGGTCCCACACAAGTGCTTCCGCGTAGGCCAGCAGCCAGATCGTCCCCACGAACACGGCGACCCGCGAAATTCTGCGGGCAGTCGGCGGCGTGTCTGGCTGCAGGGCAGCTTCTGCTGGAGCGGCCGTGGAGACCTCTCTGCCTGCGGCAGTTGGCCGGCGGCGCATGGTCCAGTAGACCAGCACCATATACGGCACACCGTGAATCACCACATTGGTGACGGTGAAGGCGTAATCGGAATTGAACGTGATGATGCCGATGTACCAGCACAGGGCCGTGGTCAGAATCACGAGATCCTTGCCGGGGTTCGCGTCTCCCTGCAGGGTGCGGTACGCCGAATGCCCCAGCCAGGCGGCCAGGGCCAGCCAGTAGAACGGCGCGAGAACGGTCGCCAGCAGCCCTGGCAGGGCAATGAAGTCTCCCTCCAGGAACCACCAGAACCGGCGGGGCAGGTGGGCATGCCAGTACACCAGCGGATACACTGTCGTCAGGTAAATGGCGGCTGTATCAATCAGCCGGCCAGCCCGGTCCCGCTCTCCGCAGCGGGCCCGGTACAGCATCACCCAGCCGTACTGCTGCCGCACGAAATGAAACACCGCGAGGTAGGCGAGCACGCTCCAGAAGAGGTGGTCGCCTTCGGAGTACAGGGCCGCACACAGTACGAAGGAAGCCGCCGGCACGCCGAAATACAGCAGCGGACGGCGGGCCAGTTCCTGGCGGTCGAAATACACGCGGAAGCCCGTGCTCCACACATGGGCGATATCGATCAGCAGAATCGCCGGCACCCAGGCCCAGCCGGGTGTATCGCCCTCCAGCAGTCCGGCCAGATGCCCCACCCACAGCAGCAGCAGGGAAACCGCGGCACTGCCGGGAAACGCCAGCAGATCGGCCGTGCGGGAAAACAGCCATCTGCTGCGTTCCGCTGGAGGTTTCGCTCCCTCCAGATAAGCAGCCCCGGATTGATCGAGCACGCCCGTCATACGTCGCCGGAACTTTCCTGGTCTGTGAAGTGCGCTGCGTCGGCCATCTGGTTCTGTCGTACCGCTCAGTTCCACGTCTTCAATGCTGCCGCCACTTCGTCGGCTGCCCTCAGGCCATGATGAAAGGCTTCCTCGAACAGGGCCAGGCCACTCAAATCCGAATGGGCAAAATGGATTCCCCGAAACGGCTCCGCAGCCTGCTGCCGGGCACCGCCCCACAGAAAACCAGGACGGGGAAGAATCATCGCGTGTCCCCACAGCATGACATCAATCCGTTCCACCAGAGATCGCACATCCGGATGAGCCAGCGACAGTTCGGCCAGGGCAGCCTCCGCCCAGATTTCGCGTCCTCCGTCCAGCAGCTGCTGGCGGGCTTCGACGGGAAGTTCATCGCACAGGGGCAGATACCAGGTGAACACAGTCGGCCCATGGTCGAGCCCCCGCTGGTGCGTAGCGGCCACGTACCCCAGCGAACTGCTCTCGTAAATCACATTATCCCAGCAAAGCGGGAACCCGCGCCAGGCGGGCCGGTCGCGCAGAAACAGGTTCGCCACCACCCAGGCACCATACTGAAAATCTTCGAGGCCCTCTGGCGGACTGTTCCGCCAAGGAGCGATGACATGCCGGCCCACGAACCGGGGAGCTGCAAAGATCACGCGCTCCGCAATCAGACCGACACTCTGCCCGCCATCAGCCGGAACAGCCTTCACCCGCACCTGCTGCCTTCCGTCATGTTCGACAGGTTCGAGATCGACCACCGTCAGCCCGGTGCGAATCTCACCCTTCGACTGAGACCGCAGATGGGCCACCAGGCGGCCATTGCCTTCCGGCCACGTCAGCAGCGGCTGCGATTCTTCACCGGCACTGTTTGTCCGGGCGGCGAAGTAGAACAGCCCAGCCCAGGCACTGGTCTGCTGTGATCGCAGGCCGTAATCGTCGCGGCAGGCATAATCCACCAGCCAGTTGAGCCGGGGAGAATCGAATCCGTGGGTGGCCATCCAGTCGGCCATCGAGATCTGATCCAGCGAAGTGACCGTGCTGTCGTCCGACCCGACCGACATTGGAATCGTGAAGGCCCGCCGGCCACGGTCATCCCGCCAGGCCACCCAGCGGTCAACCTCTTCGCGGAATCGGTCGTACTGCGCCTGATCCTCCGGGCTGGCCCCAGCCGCCAGATAGCGGCCCTCATACCAGGTGCCCCGGTAGAAGATGCGTTCTTCGGGATCGCGGCACAGGGCTTCCTCGACGTAGACGGGTTCTCCAGCTTCGTCGGTTCCCTCGACCAGCCCCATCTCGCGAAACAGCTCGACCAGTGGGGCGTTCGCTTTGCCGGGGGCCGGCACATAATGAGCACCCCACGGGTAATCGACCACCGGGGAAGTACCACTCCGCGACGTTCCGCCGGCCTCCGGTTCCAGCTCCAGCAGAACGTAATCGCTGCGCTCCAGGCGGGACAGCTGCCGGGCAGCGGAAAGCCCCGCGATCCCTCCGCCGACAATCACCACCGGCACCTGCTCCCAGTCCTCGTCGGCGATCTCCGGTGGCTGGTGAGTCCGCGTCCGATGACCGGCTTTCGCCGAGGCACCGACCAGCTTTCCGGGCGGCAGTGGCGGATTCTTCGCCGCTGATTCACCACAGCCAGTCAGCAGCACAGGTGTTCCCAGCAGAGCGGCGATAACTTCGCGGCGGGACAGGGGCTGACTCATGCGGGGTAACCGTTCTGCTCCGGAATGACCTGATGCGGCGCGGCGGCGGGCGACGGGAACACAGCCGGCCCGCGGCTGTTTCTCCGCTGTACTGTGAACGAGTGCCTTACCATGCCGTGCTGCCGGAAGCGGCTTTGCCGGGCCGGGCATCTTCCCACCAGGCCAGTTCGTAATAGCGCACCAGCGACTGGTTATCCAGCCGGTTGACTTCAGTTTCCAGCGGACCCAGGTCGTTGGGAATGACAAACAGCGACTGCAGCACCTCGTCGTTCAGAAACCGCAGTCCGTCCGGCACCTGTTGTGGCTGGTCAAACGGAACCGGCGAAGCCAGCGCGAACCCCCAGATGCCAAACGACGGCACAGCCACATGGTAGGGGTGCACATGGAATCCGGCCGCCCGCAACGTGGTGATGATGCACCAGTAGGCCGTGCGGGAAAACAGCGGTGAAGTGCACTGCACCGACAGCACAGCCTCGTCCATCATCCGCCGCCGCAGCAGCCGATAGAAGCCCCGCGTATACAGCTTGCCCAGCGAAAAACTGTTCGGGTCGGGGAAGTCGATCAACACGATGTCGAACCGGCCCGGATTTTCCTCCAGCCAGATCATCGCATCCCGGTTGACGGTCGTGACCCGGGGATCTTCAAACGCGTGCCGGTTCAGCTCGGCCAGGGGCGGAAACTGTTCCGACAGATTTGTCATCGCCGGATCGAGATCGACCAGCGTCACCTGCTCGACTCCGTCACTCGCCAGCACTTCCCGCAGGGCCAGCCCGTCGCCTCCGCCGAGAATCAGCACCTTCTTCCGGCTGCGGGACGCGGCCAGCGGCGGATGAGCCAGCGATTCGTGATAGCGGTATTCATCGGCCGAATTAAACTGCAATGCCCCGTTGAGATACAGCTGGAACCCCGCATCGCTGCGGGTCATCACGATCCGCTGGTACGGCGATGTGGTG
Organism: Planctomycetaceae bacterium; assembly: GCA_020426545.1. GTDB lineage: Bacteria > Planctomycetota > Planctomycetia > Planctomycetales > Planctomycetaceae > JAGQPV01. The sequence continues at coordinate 3,119 of JAGQPV010000261.1, read as the reverse complement.
GAGTAAACCACCGGGTCGGAGTACAGGTCGTCCTCGGCCAGCGTCGTAAATATATCGGCCTTGATGAAGCAGGCCGAGAGCAGCACCAGCACCAGCACACCCCGCGCCCGCAGCCAGTTGACTCCCCGCAGCTGCGGTTCCAGCAGCCACGTGCCCCACAGCCCGACCGCCGCATTCAGCAGGCCGAACATCAGCGAAGTTCGCACGAGACCCAGCCGGGGCACCAGCAGAATGGGAAACAGCAGCGAAGCCGCCAACGCACCGATGTAATCGAAGGCCAGCACCCGTGCGACAAGGTCCTCGAAGTCGAGATCCTTCTTCAGGATTCGCATCAGCAGGGGCAGTTCCAGCCCCACCAGCGTGCCGATGGCAAACACAATGCCATACAGCGCCACATGAAACCAGCTGAGCCGAGCGAAGCTGAGAAACAGCAGCGGTGCTGAAAAACCGCCCAGCAGAGCCACACCCAGTTCGACCTCAATGAAGCAGCGGGCTTCGCCCCGGTGAATATGACCGGAAAGCCAGGCTCCCACCCCCATGGCCGAGAGATACACGCCAATGCAGGTGGAAAACTGTGTGACGGAATCGCCGAGAACGTAGCTGGCCAGCGTGCCGGCAATCAGTTCGTACACAAGCCCGCAGGTGGCAATGATCAGGACGTTGAGAAACAGCAGCGGTGTCCGGTTCATCGATCCCTGCAGCTCGTGGCTGTCATTCGCCATCATCGTGTTCGCTGCACCCCATCCATACCGGACATTCACCCGCCGGAACGTCGCGTCAGGCCGGCTTTCCACGCGAGCGTTTTCGCACCTGCGGAATCCTGCCTGCCGATCACTGCCTCTACGAGATCACTGCGTCTACCCGATCATCGCCGCGGCCAGAATGATGGCGATGCCCAGAATCATCGAACCGATGATGATGCCCAGGGCAATGTTCTGGTCTTCCTCCACTTCCTTGCGGATGGAGAACGGAGCCACCTTGACGATGATCCACAGGCAGGCGGCAAACAGTGCCAGGCCAATGATTGTGAACACCACGGCCAGCAGCAGCGGGTGTGCCAGTTCCGACGTGAGATCCAGCCGGTCGGGAGAAGCCCCCGAATTCACCTGTGCCAGCACAGCCGATGGCATGGCCGCCAGGGCGACGAGGCCGCTGCCGGACTGCACGGGACGGCCCGCCGGCCTGTGCTCGCTGTCGGGCACACCGGCCGATTGTGTTCCCTGCCCGAGGAAGGCTGAATTCCTCAGGCGACGGGCTGCTCCTGTCAGAAACCTGCGCATTATTTTCCTCCGCGGTAACCACCGCCACCGAAACGGTATCCACTGGAACTGGTTCGTCCGCCGTAGGGCTGCCGGATGGGCGGCGGAACTTTCCGGATGCGGGCCGGGCCAAACTCCCTGCCCGACAGAGCCGTCAGGGCATAGCCCCCCAGCAGGACGGAACTGAATATGAGATAACCCCGCAGCAGCATGGCTGTCAGTCCTCGGAATTGAATGGACTGTAATCGCTGTTCTGCCAGCGACGCGATTCGAACGACAGGTGATGCAGACCCACCAGCACCGGCACGGCGGCCAGGGCCATCAGCAGCACCGTCACATGAGCCAGCCGCGGCACTCCCTGGCGGATCCGAACACTGAAGTTCTGCGGAGGCTGATTCACCACCGGAGCCCCGGGCACAATACCCGTTCGCCGGGCCGCAGCCACGGAAGATGCCAGCGGCTGCGATTCAGCCGTTAATGTCAGCGAATAGCTGCCCGCCGGAACCGACGAAAGATACACGGTTTCGCCGGCGGGTACACCGAAGGAATGCACTTTGCCATTCGACTCGTTGTACAGATCTCCCGAGACATACACCCAGCGGGAGGAACTGACCTGCACCTGCAGATTCTTCCAGCCGGTCAGGCTCAACTTCTGCCCCGGCGTGAACTGTGCACTCTGGCCGGCATGCAGCGGGAACGATTCCTGGTACACCTGCCGGCGGCTGGCACTCGAGTAAATCAGCATCACCACCAGAATGGCAGCCGCCAGTACACCCACGCCGGCCAGGTACATTCGCTTGTTCGGGTAGGGCTGGTTCGGAGCGATATATTTCGGCTGCGGCAGCTGCTCGATTCCGAATGCCTCCCGCACATGCTCAACCGGCAGGTACGTGCTGAGTGTGTAGTTCACTTCCGTTCCCGGCTGAGTATCCTGCTCCTTCGTCAATGCGGAACGCAGCATGTCGAGGGTCGAACCCACCGCCTGCAGAAACGACGGACCGCTCCCGTCGCCGGGAACATCAAAAATCGGTTCGGCCGCTTCGTGGCTTCTGCCGCTTAAATGCTTTGACTTCTCAGTTCGCTGCTGGTTCTGCTGCGGCGGCAGCAGGGTGACTTCACGGGACAGCATGTGCGGCGGACGGATATAGTCCGCGGAGCGAGTCTGCTCGCCGATCTTCACCTCCCAGTAGAACTCACCCAGCACGTAATTGACGCGGGGTTTTGACTTGTCGTACAGCCGGAACGATTTGCCATCGTATGAGGCGGCCAGACCACCGGCTTCCACGGCTCCCGCGGGGACGGGCCGCCCGAAGTTCCAGTGCCCGTCACTCATGATCAGCCAGTGGAACGGCGTACGGGGACGGTACAGCAGGTACTCGTGCCAGTAGTAGTTCGTCCCGTCGTAACGCACTTTCCGCTGCAGAAAGCCGATCACGCGGAACTCCAGCGGTTCCGGCCAGCCCTCGCCGATCATCTCACCGGTCAATGTCCCGGTGGTGCCCAGCGGAATCAGCGGTTTGACTTTGTGTTTCCCGAGGGCTTCCAGAAACTTGAGGTTGCCCTGATCGGCCGCCAGCAGTGAGGCACAGTACGGGCAGGCCACCCGCATGGTCTGGTCGGGGGCCTGCAGTTCCAGCGAGCCGCCGCAGTTCGGACAGCTGACCTGCAGGGCCTTCGTCCGCCGCAGTTCTTTCTCCCGGTCCCGCACGCGGTCGGCTATGCCCAGCTGCTCGAACGTGACTTCCCCGCCGGCATACAGCGTCGGCGGGTCTTCGCTGTAGTCGATGGTGGCGAACTTGCGACCCGCCCCCGACAGGTCGGCATAGGTCGATTCCGCATTCGGCACGAAGGCATATGGCA
>JAGQPV010000260.1 GCA_020426545.1 Planctomycetaceae bacterium | reverse complement strand
TGCCCAGTCCGTGCCAGTATTCCCCCGTGTGCGGCTCCAGCCGGCAGGCCGTTTCCCAGCAGGAAATCGCTTCCTGCCGACTCCCCTCAATGCTGTGTCTCAGTCCGCGTCCGGCCCATCCGGCAGCGGCAAGATTCTGTGCCGGCGCGGCCGCCGTCACCAGTTCCCGGTCCGGTGGATTCGTCGCAGCCGCCAGTGGCTGGTGTCCATGCGGGCCATCAAACCGACCGGGCTGGCTGGAGAAATCGCGCAGCGGCATCCGCTCGGCCACGGCCGACTGCACGCGGGAAAACACGCTGCCCCAGTCATCCGCCGCAGGCTGACGGAACAGCCGCATGGAGGGATACCACGGACTGGTCTCACCCGTCTGCTGCCACCGCCAGTCGGCCGCGCGGGGCAGCAGAGTCCAGACTTCGCACCCCAGGGCCCCCGCCAGATGCACCGTGGCATTATCGACGGAAATCACCAGATCCAGGCTGCACAGCAGGGCCGCGTAGTCGTCGAGTTCAGCCAGCGGGTCAATGCCTTCAGGCTGTTCGATCGACAGGCCCGCTTCCCGGGCCGCGGCCAGTTCGGCGGTGCAGTCTCCGTACTGCAGGCTGATCACCCGCAGCCGCGGGTCTGTCAGCAGGGGCGACCAGTCGGCCAGTGCCGTGGACCGCAATCGCCTGGCAGCGGGCTGTTTTCCGCCTCGCCAGGAAATGCCCACCACCAGTTCCGCCGCGCCCTCGTGCAGCTGTTCCTGCCAGCGGGCAACGCTTCGGGCATCCGCCTCAAGCCAGCCCGTGTGCTCGGGAAACAGGGCTGCCGACCGGCGGAAGAAGCGGGGCAGGCTGCCCGCCATGATCCGACAGTCAGGACGCCGGTTTCCGGTGGATTCGCCAGCGGAGTTCTCCGCGCCGCCACCGCCGACGGGAAGCACCGTGATTTCAGGGAACGAACGGGCCAGCAGCGGAACCAGTCGCGGGCTGCACTCCAGCATCACATGCCCGGCCAGCTTCAGCAGATCAGGCAGGCAGCTGGAGAACATCACCTCGTCGCCAATCCCCTGTTCGTACTGCACGAGAATGGTGCGGTTCTCAAGTGGCTCGCCCGTCCAGAGCGGAACTTCCGAAGGCCGTCTCGGCACCTGCGTGCCCAGCCGCCATTCGTATTCATCCCAGCCTTCCTCCAGCCGGCCCAGGCTCAACAGGGCCAGCGAGCGGTTGAACCGGGCTTCGGCAAAGGCCGGGTTACCGGCAATCGCTCTGCTGTAGGCCTCCACCGCCTGCTCGGGCTCCCCTTCCTCCCGGCACAGGTTCCCCAGTTCGAAACTGGCGGCCGGTTCGGGACTGTGCGGAGAAACGGCCCGCCTGGCGGCTTCCAGCGTGCGGGCGGCATCGCTGGTTTTCACGGTCTGCCGGGCCAGATTCAGCCTGGCCCAGGTGGAATCGGGTTCGAGGGCGATGGCCTGTTCGCAGCAGGCAATGGCTTCCTCCGTCCGGCCCAGTTCGCTCAGCACGGCACCCAGGTTCACCAGCGCCTCGGCCTGCCGGGGATGGTCCTGCACCAGCGAACGCAGAACCTGCTCGCCTTCCTGCAGCTGTCCCGCTTCCCGCAGGGCGGCTCCCAGGTTCAGGCGGATGCGGCTTTCCGCGGGCTGAATCTGATGTGCCCGCTGCAGGGCGTCGATGGCTTCGTCAAACCGCTCGACACCGAGGCAGGCAGTGCCGAGAGTGAACCAGACATCGGCCCGCTCGCCGGCACTCAACAGGCCGGAGGGGAGGCCCGGTCGTTCTCCCGCCAGCTCCAGACCCTGGTGCGAAGCGTCGATGGCTTCGCTCAGCCGGCCCAGTTCCACCAGGATTCCGGCCAGGCTTAAGTGCGTGAAGGCCAGCTGCGGAGCGAGCTGCACCGCCTGCCGACAGGCGGTTTCCGCTGCATCAAACCGGCGCAGCTCCCGGAGAACATTACTGAGTGTCAGCCAGCTGCCCGCGTCGGCCGGCTGCAGCCGGGTGGCCTGTTCCGCCTGCTGACGGGCTTCTTCCAGCTCGCCGGACTGTGCCAGCAGCCGGGCCAGTCGTCGATACAGACCGCCCTGCCCTGCATGCAGGCCGGTGGCCTCACGGGCGGTTTTCAGAGCAGCGGTGCGGTCGCCGTTCTGTTCCAGGGCATGAATCAGGCAGTCCCACAGCAAAGCATCGTGCGGCTGCTGCTGAACGGCCAGCTGCAGCTCGCAGGCTGCTTCGGTCAGCTGGCCCGCCTGCAGGCAGGCCCGGCCCAGGTTGGCCTGCGCTGCGACATGTCGTGGATCGAGTTCCAGTGCCCGGCGACAGGCGGAAACCGCGCCGGCGGCGTTTCCGGTCTCCAGCAGAGCGGCCGCCAGATTGCTGTGGTACAGCGGCGAATGGGGATTCAGCCGAATCGCCCGCCGAATGTACTCCACCGCGCCCTGCGGCTGCTGCCGCTGATGCAGCAGCACACCGTATAAATGCAGCGCATCGGGGTGGGTGGCCTGCTGCTCCAGTACCTGTTCATACAGGGGCTGGGCCTGTGCGAGATCGCCGGACTGATGCAGGCGGACGGCCGCTTCGAGCTGTTCCTGCAGGCTGTGCATGAGGGCGGCTCTGCCAGAGTCAGGAGCACCGAAGTCGAACGCAGTTCACGAAGATCAGAGGATTTCAGGCCGCCTGAGTCCGGCCGCTCCGCCGGATGAAGTCGACCATTCCCGCCAGATCGACCACCTGCAGCAGCCGTTCGCGGTCGCAGCAGAAATCGGTCCAGGCGAGCAGTTCCGCGATTGGCGTGTCGGCCGGCAGTGGTGAACGGGGAGGCTGTGCAAACAGCACTCCCAGGCCAAAATCGCTGTCGAGCACGGTCAGGTCGATATCGGTCCGTTTCCGCAGCTGCACCGCCGCTTTCCACACGTCGCCCGTCCAGACGGAAACCTGCCGCGGCTGAACCTGCTGAATTTCTTCAGCTGGCAGGCAGTCGTGCAGCACAATCGCACCGCCGGGAGCCAGGCAGGTCAGAGCGTGTTCGACATCTGTCAGAACCTGCCGCTGTTCGTGTTCGCCATCGATGAAAATCAGATCAAACTTCTCCCGGCAGCAGTGGAAGAAATCGTCGGAAGTCATCCGCAGCGTTCCGCCGGAAACCGGATCCACCCCCACGCGGTGCGGGGCCTGAATCAGCGAAAACGTCTGGTCGCGGTCGCAGCCAATCTCCAGATAACTGCGGTAACCCTTCTCGCAGATGAGGAAGTTCAGCAGCTCGCCGCGGGCAATATCCTGCAGCAGGTTGTACCGCTGCGAAGGGCCGGGGCGGTGGCCGGCATCCACCAGCGGACTGCTGAACCGGCCTTCAAAGTGAAACGGCACGCGGCTGTCGGCCGTTTCGGTTCTGGCCGCCGGCAGGTATTCCAGTGCTTCGTCGAACCGGCCGATGGTGCGGAGGGCGGCCGCCAGGTTGTGCAGGGTCCGGGGCTCCGGGTTGATTTCGGCTGCCCGCTTGAGCAGGTCGATCGCCGTCTGAAACTGCCCCTGCTGGTGAGCCATTACACCGCTTAACTGCAGGGCATCGGCGTTGTTCGGCTGAGCCGCGAGGATCGACTGATAAATCTGCGCAGCCGGCTGCAGATCTCCCTTCAGGTGGAGACAGACTGCCTGTTCTAAAGCCTCTTTAACGGCCGTCATTGTCTTTCCGCTTCCCGTCGCTGCCAGCCGTGCTCTGGTGGCAGCACCTGTCGAATACAAATCTCAGCCCTCTGCGGGCCTGCTGGTGTCGCACCGGCCCTGTTTTCAGTATTCCATCCACTGATACTTCATCCGGCTGTTACCAGTGCCCGGGATGAAAACCTGCCGGTCAGCTGCTCCGCCGGGAGCCAGGCCCCGGGAATGTCACGACCATCACCGCCGGGTTGTGGCCGGTCTGGTGCGGTGCCTTCCTGCCCGCGCTGCGTCGACTCTCTAACAGACATACGCTGCCGGCTGCGGGTTCAGGAGAGAAATCCTGGCTGACATTTTTGTGAGCCCTGTCCCGGCCCAGGTGCTGCCATCCGGAACAGTGCTGTCGGCACCACACCTGTGGACGGACGGGCCGGCCTGTCTTCGATGGAATCAAGACACTGCCGGGTCAGCCGGCGGTGGTATACGAAGGGTGACACGTTCCGGAGGCGCAACGGGCGTGGTCTTCTCTTCTTCCGGCGTAATTCCTGACTTTCGTGAACGCGTGTCGGTATCTCCCGGTGAGGGACACCGACCGACAAAGTCCCGCGCAGCGGATACCGAAAGTTGGCGTGCGAGACAAGCCCGGTTCCGTTTCATCGACAGCTTGCCCGGTCAGCTTGAACGGAAACTGTCGGATAACCCTCAGAATGCGTGAGTTTCCGGGCCTGAACTGGAAAATCTTCGCAAAATTCCACGAATCGCCTCTGCCCGTCGTCATCCACCTCAGATATCGCCGCCAGATCAACCGATTCCTATAGACAGAATCCTTCGCGACATTTCACACGCTCTCCGGCAGATTCTGCCAGTCGGCATGGCCGCCACCCGGCATCTCAGGCCTCCCGGCGGAAGACGGAGCGCGGCTCAATTCTTCTGAAGAGACTTTCCGGAAGTCTGTCGGCACCCGCTGCACCTGGCCCGGGGATGTCGGAAAACTCCACATTCCGCCCGATGTGGCCGGAAATCCGGACAGGTACTGACAGGCAGCTTTCATGCCGCAGAATGCTACTCTGACATTGAAGATGCAGCAGGCGGTGGCCGCCCATCAGGCGGGCCATCTGGAACTGGCCGAGGGTCTGTACCGGGAAATCATCGACGAAACTCCCACCGCGGCCGATGCCCTGCACCTGCTGGGAGTCACGCTGCATCAGCAGGGCAAGCATGCGGCGGCCATTGTCTGGATTGATCAGGCCCTGGTGCTGCGCCCCGGCAGTGTGATCTTTCTGCGGAACCTGGGGGCCGTCTATCGGGCGGCCGGCAGCCCGCAGCGGGCCGTCGTCGTTCTGAGGGAAGCTCTCAACGGCAATCCCGATGATATCGGCTCGCTGCTGAACCTGGGCCATGCGCTGCGGGACTGCGGGGAACTGGACGAGGCGGGCGAGTGCTTTCGCCGGGTGATTGTCCATTCTCCGGGAGATGTTCCGGCCGTCACGGCTCTGTCCAGCCTGCTGCGGGAACTGAACCGCCTGCACGAAGCCGAAGACATCCTGCGGAGAGCGGTGGACTACCATCCCGCCAACTCCGACCTGGCCAACACGCTGGGAACCGTGCTGCAGGCCGCCGGTCGCCTGCCCGAAGCCACCGACTGGTACCGCAAGGCCGTGGAAGCCGACAGCCGTTCGGCCGCTGCCACGGGAAACCTGGCCGGGGCACTGCAGGAACAGGGCCAGACAGGCGAGGCACTCGAACTGTACCGGCGGGCCATCAGCCTGCAGCCGGAACGCGCGGAGCTGCATAACCAGCTGGGGCTTGTCCTGCGGCACAGCGGTAAGGCCACCGAAGCCGAGGCCTCCTTCCAGCGGGCGGTTGAGCTGGAACCGCTCCATGCGGGAGCCCACAGCAACCTGGGCAGCCTGTATAACAGCCTCGGCCGCTGCGACGACGCACTCTCGGCCTACGAGCGGGCTGTTGAAGCCAATCCCAATTCCTCCGAGTCGCAGGCCCAGCTGGGTTTTCATCTGCAGAATGTCGGGCTGCTGGAACAGGCCGACGAACATTACCGCCTGGCCCAGCGCGAAAAGAAACTGCCCCGACTGCAGATTCAGCAGACGCTGATGCTGCCTCCCGTGTACGATTCCATGGGCCACCTGCAGCACAGCCGGCGAAACTATGCCACCGGGCTGGAGCGACTGCTGGACGAACAGGTGACGGTCGACCCCGCGAAAGAACTGGTTCCCGTCAACTTCTATCTGCCTTATCAGGGACAGTGCGATCGCTCGCTGCAGCTTCGGGCGGCCCGGCTGTATCCCTCTTCGTGGCAGGCTCCGGCCGACAGCATGGTCTCGCACCGCCGTTCAGGAGACGGGCGTCTGCGGGTCGGGTTCATCTCCCGCTATTTCCGCGAGCACACCATCGGGCGGCTGAACGAAGGACTGATCCGTTCGCTGGACCGTGAAAAGTTTCACGTCTCGCTCATTACGGGAGAGGCCTGCCACGACTCCATTGCCACGGCCCTGCAGGAGTCTGCCGACGAGCACCTGGTGCTGACACACCGGCCTCCGGTCGATCTGCCGCGGATCGCCGCGCTGAATCTCGACCTGCTGTATTACACCGACCTCGGGATGGACCCGGTCACGTGGACTCTGGCCCACAGCCGGCTGGCTCCCGTGCAGTGTGTCACCTGGGGGCATCCGGTGACGACGGGCATCCCCACGATCGACTGGTTCGTATCCGCCGCCGGTCTCGATCGCGAGGGAGCCGAAGGCGACTACAGCGAGCGGCTGGTGCGAATGAAGTCGATGAACGTGTACTACCGCTTGCCGCAGGACGCCGTCTCCCGCAGAAAACGGGCCGACTTTGGCATTCCCGAAGACCGCACCGCTTATGGCTGCCTGCACAGCGTGTTCAAGCTCCATCCCGAATACGACCAGCTGCTGCGGGAAATCCTGGAACGGGACGAACGGGCGGTGCTGGTGCTGCTGAAGGGGAATTCCTTCCGCTGGGAAACCACCCTGCAGGGCCGCCTGAAACGAACCATGCCCGGCATGGAAGACCGCATCATTCGCGTGCCACAGCAGAAGCGGGCCGATTTCATGCGGCTGGGCGAACTGGTGGATGTGCAGCTGGAGCCCATTCATTTCGGCGGTGGAAACACCAGTTACGAGGCCTTCGCCCGGGGCGTGCCGATTGTGACACTGCCTGCCCGTTATCTGCGCGGCCGGGTCACATCGGCCCTGTACCGGCAGATGGGCGTGGAAAGCTGCATCGCCCGCAATCGGGAAGATTACGTGTCTCTGGCGCTGCGGCTGGGCCAGGACAAAGCGTTTCGTCAGGCGGTCTCGGCCGACATCCTGCAGGCCGCTCCGGCGCTGTATGAAGATTCCGCGGCGGCCCGCGAATTCGCCGAGCTGCTCGAACGGCTGGCCACGGGGACGACTCCCCCTCGTTCGGGCAGGGCCTGCCACATCCCTTACCGTCCACCCGTCGATGACCGGCGGGAAGAGCACCCGGCCACAGTGGAGGACAACTGATGGCGGTTGATCCGCAGGATTTCAGAACCGAAACGGGCCGCTATCCCTCGCCCAGGCTGACCAGCCTGATGCAGGACTGCGCCTGCCCGGCCTGTGGCCACCAGGTGGCGGTGCGGCTGTTCGATACGCGGAACCAGCCGCTGACAACCGTCTGCCTGCCCGACTCCGCAGCGGAGGCGGAACAGCTCCCGCGGCTGCCGCTGGCCTTTGTCCGCTGCGTGGACTGCGGCCACATTTACAATTCGCTGTTTGATTACAGCCAGGTTCCCTACGCCCGCCAGCCATGGCTGATGTTCAACAACGGAGCCACCTGGGCCCGTCATCTGGAACAGGTGCGGGACGTTCTGCTGCAGGCCATCACGCCGGGCTGCACGGTGGTGGAAATCGGCTGTGCCGAAGGACAGCTGCTGCGGCTGCTGGCCGCCGCCCGGCCCGAGGCCCGCTATGTCGGCTTCGATCCTGGTTCACCCAGCCCCGGAATTCACGGGAGCGTCGAGCTGAGACGTTCGCTGTTCGACCCCGCCCGCGACCTGGGCGACCTGCGGCCCACTGTGATGATCTGCCGGCACGTGCTGGAGCACCTGCAGAGTCCGGCGGGTTTTCTGCAGCAGCTGGCCTTCGCCGTCAGCTGGGAGGACCTCGATACCCGC
>JAGQPV010000259.1 GCA_020426545.1 Planctomycetaceae bacterium | reverse complement strand
GAGATACATCTTTCGCGGCGGATAGCGAATCCGCACCGCCACTATCTCCGATGAAATTTCAATTGGCTGTTCGACCGGGTTCAGCAGCAGTTCCCACCCGGCGGCCTGCACCCGTGCTGCCGACACTTTCGCCAGCCGGCTGCCGACCGAGACCTGCTTACGAATGATCCTCCCGTTCAGTTCGACGTCAATCCATCCATCCTGCAGTGTCTCGGGCCGAATTCTCCAGTTCACCTGGCGTAATGCGGGAATTCGCAGGGGAGGCGAATCGATCCGCAGAGAGTCGGACGTCGTGATGGCCGGAAGTCGGGAACCGGGAAATTCTCCCTCGCCAAACTGCACTGCTACGATGGCCGCTTCACCGCTCTGCAGCGGTTTCCGGGAAAACCAGCAGTTGCGCTGAATCAGAATCAGCACACCGGGTACGACCGCCAGCAACGTCGGCAGCAGCAGGTGCCGGAGGTAGGCCAGGTTTGCAGAGACGATCCGTCCGCAGGCCGTCAGGCTGACGGACAGATCGTGGCGGAACAGATGGAGTTCCATGACGCGGGCGATCAGCTTTTTCTTCGAGCGGGCCATCGCATCCGGCCGGGCAACACTCCGCATGACGAGCAGTAACAACACCGTCGCGACGAACGAAGCGGCTATCATCGCGGGCCATGGATTCTCCCGCCGGAATCCCGACAGAACCGGATCCCAGACGGTATTCACCAGAGAATTGACGTACTGCACCATGAGCCGCTATTCGATGTAACCGAGTCCCTGTAACCGCTGCCGGATGGCGTCTTCCGATTCCGCTTCTTCCGCATCACCGGCTGCTTTTTCAAGCAGATGAATAATGAACTCATCGACTGTTGCGTAACCAGCGGCTGCGGCGACCTTCTTCAGCCGGTCGTACAGCGCCCGGTCGAGTTTTATACGGGGTTCAAACATAATGCATTCACCAATCGTTACCAGGAATCGGCACAGGGCACCTGCACTGCTTTCGTTAGGTGACAGTCGGCAGGCTGCCTGTCAACACCAGGGTGATTCACAGGATATTGACTCCCGTCATTTCTGGCGGGGCGGCTGCGCCGAACTGGGCCAGAATCGTAGGAGCCAGATCCTGCAGCCTCGGCGTTGCCACGCGAACGGGCCGGTTGCACAGGAGAACTCCCGGCACAAAACGCGAATCGATACAGTGGTCTCCACTCCAGGCGTCGCTGTTGTCGAGGACATGCTCGCGGGGAAACCCGCCAAGAACCGTGTCCCACGATGCTCGAAAATTATCATTATAAGCGACAATCAGGTCCGGACTCTCAGCCACGTACGGGCCCGTATAGATGTCCCGTGACCGGAAAACATTCGAGACCACCCGCTCTCCGGATTCCGGATCGCGGACCTCTTTCAGACGCGTGATCAGCTCCTTCTCGATGCGCGGTGCGTCCTCGGGCGAAATGCCACCGTCCCGTTCGCGTCCCTGCAGGTTAAGGTAGAGTCCATTGATGCCGAGTCCGTAGGCCCGCGTGCCGGCCCATTCCACATCCTGGAAATAGCTGCTGGCGCCACGGGCTGCGTTCCGCCGCTGCCGCACATACCCGTTGTCCATCAGCCAGGAATTCAGATTAAACTGCCGGCGGAAGGACGTGAAACCATGATCGGACATGACCATAACAACCGTCTGCTCATCAGCCAGTTCGAGGACGCGCCCCACCGCCGTGTCAATCCGCGCGTAAAGCTGGGGGATGAAGTCGGCGTGCTGCTGGGCCAGCCTCTCAGAATAAAGCGGATGGCCGGGATCCAGTGTCCGCCAGAAGACGTGCGAACTCAAGTCGAGCGAGGAAAAGTAGAAGAACAGGAAGCCGTCGTCGAAACGCGCAAGTTCGTGCTCAAAAAACCGCATCCGCTCATCAATGACGAAAGTCGCCTGTTGCCGGTACTCCGCTTCGCTCAGCACTCCGGCCGACAGCGCGTGCGTGTCCTCAATCATCCCCTGAGTATAAAAATAGCCATGTTCGCGGGCCAGCCGCTGCACATAATCGGGCGGTGTGGAAAGAGGTAATGAGGGATCGCTCGGGTCAATGTTAAACGGTGAAACATACAGTGCAAACCCGTCGCGGGCCTGTTTCAGATAGACCCGGCAAATGCCGGAAACAGAGGCTGCGCCCGGAATGAGCGGGAAGCGAACCGGCAGCCACTCGCTCCATTCTCCCTCCTTCAGCAGGACGGCCGTTTCCTGAATCACCACTCTGGCGACGGGCTCCTCGGGATCCAGATAGACGGTAAGCGGGACGGACACCCTGGCCTGCTCGGCAGTGAAGGAATTCACCGGCCCGAAAAGTCGGGCTTCGACAATGTGATTATCGACGTCCACGCGTTCAATATGCCCGCCAGACACGTCGCGGGTCCACTGTCGCGCATCATCCGTCAGATAGGTAAAGATTCCGTATCCGCCCTGCAGATCGGGCGTCCCCATTCCGGAGACCGTTGTCGCTTCGGAGTCGCTCGGCGGAAAATTGGCCGGAACGCGAAACACGGTCGTCTGGATTCCGGCCTGCACCAGGTCATTCCAGAACGTCGGGCCTTTTCGCTGATTCTGCGGCTGCCCGCCCGCGGGGGGAATCTGCCACTTCCCCAGCCGGAAGGGTTCTCCCGTTTCCTCGACCCGGGCCGTGGACTGGTACGGGAGCATCGTCTCCGGGTCGCGGGCAATGAAGTCAAAGATTCCATGTCCACCGGGATTGGTTCCCGAGATAAAATTCGACCAGGCGACCGGGCTCTGCGGCGGGTCGCTCGTCTGCAGTCGGCGAAACCCGCCCCGGGAGATCAGCCGCTGGCAATTCGGCATAAGGCCCTGCCGCATATATTGTTGCGTCAGTCGGGGATCCATGCCGTCGACCCCCAGTACAATCATCTTGCGAACATGCCCCGGGGGTTTCGTGAGGCGATTCCCTCCCCCGCACCCTGCTGCCGCTGCCGCAGCTGCGGCTGCGGCGGCGAGAAAACGACGGCGCGAAAACTCCCGAGAGGCTGATGTCCGGCGTCGCCGCATGGGCTGGTGCTCTTTCAGGTCGGGCCGTGATCGCAACGGCGGTCCTGGCTTCGTGCCGCTGGATAAATTACGGGACAGTCGCTGGTTCAGCGGGGCGAGTTTCAGCTGGCTCCTGCTCAGCCGCCAGCTGTCGGGGGACCCCGTCCATATAGGGCGGGACGGGCACGCCGAGCAGGTTGAGGATGGTCGGCGCCAGGTCGGTAATTGCCGGTGTCTCCGGCAGGGCGAATTCTCGATTTGCGAAGAAGACCCCGGGAACAAGCTCCGGATCCACGCAGTGGTCGCCGCTCCAGTGCCGGGTATTGTCGCTGAAGACAGACCCATCGGTGCGGCCAATCGCGGTTTCCCAGGACACCCGGTAACCACGGTTGTATCCGGCAATGATGTCGGGGCCATTTCCGGCGTAGGGGCCGGAATAAGCCTCTGTGTTGTCATAAATCCTGCGGAACGGCCGTGTGCCCCGTTCCCCGTCTGTCAGTTCTTGCAGGCGCTTTGCAATCTCCCGTTTCAGTTCGTCCGCTTCGGTTCCCGCTGCCACGATTCCTCTGGATTCGCGGCCCGCCAGATTAATATAAATTCCGCTCAGTCCGCAGGCATAGGCCCGCGTGCGGTTCCAGTCGACGCCGGCAAAATACTCGCCAGGCTCCGCTGCTTCATCGACCACCAGGTAACCCGTTTCCCTCAGCCAGGCGTTAAGGTGTACCGCGCGGGAGAACTCGCAGAATCCGTGATCGGAGATCACCATCAGTGCCGTCCGGTCATCCAGCTGCTGTTGAACGCGACCGACAAGTTCGTCCATGCGGATATACATCTGATCGATGGCCGACCGGTGAGTCCGGGCATCCTTGCCGGCATTGGCCGGATGAGAAGGATTGTCGTGCCGGTAGAACATGTGTTGAATCCGGTCGGACGCGTCGAAAACACAGACACATAACCCGTGCCGCACCCGCGCCAGCGCGTCGAAAAACATTCTCTCACGCTCGTCGTGGATCGCATAGGCCTGGTCCAGAAAGGATGACTCTGAAATGGCCCCCGAATTCAGGGCCCAGGTGTCCTCGGCAAGTCCCAGAGTGGCGAAAGCTCCATGAAGTTTCGCGAGATAGTTTGAAAACAGGAACGGGTAGCCGATGGGGAAGGCCGGGCGTTCAGGGTCGATGTTGAGCGGCGAAACATACAGGCGGAACTCCGGCGTGAGCTGCTCAATCCTCATTCGACAGATGCCGTGGATTCGCGAGAATAATCCACTGCGAAATGTGACCGGAATCCACTCTGAGTATTTTCCCGGCTGCAGCAGGCAGCGGCGGCCGTTGACTGCGACCGTGGCGGAGTTCTGCTGCGAATCGATGGTGATATTCAGGGGAATTCTGAGATTCGCCGGTGAGCTGCCCGACGGATTCGGCGGTCCGTTCAAATACGTTTCAATACGATTCCCCGTGCGCGCGACATGTACATAAATGCCGCCTGTGGACGTCCGGCATTCCTTCTGGCTGGTGGTGAACAGTGTGAACGACCCCTGGGTCCCTCGCAGGTCTGGCAGGCACATTCCCGCCAGCAGGTGGCCGTGGAAGCGTTCTGGAGGGAATGTAATCGGGACTCTGAGAATTGTGCTGTGAATGCCGAATTCGCCAAGGATTTTCCAGAATGGCTGACTTTTCCGCAACGGCCGGATGCTGCCTCCGGGGCTCAGGATCCGTTTCCACCAGCTGCCAGCAACCGAAGCCGAGGTCTTCATCGAAGACAGCTCAGGGAGGCAGGTGCGCAGGTTCCGGTTGAGAAAATCGAAGATATTATGCTTGCCGGGATTTACGCCGGTCATGAAGGAAGACCAGGCGACCGGCGAGATGGGTGGCAGCGTGGTGCGTAAATCGGAAAAGCTGCCGCTGTCCGCCAGTTTCTGCAGATGAGGCAGACGTCCTTCATTCATCAGGCGGCGTGTCCGCCCGGGATCGAGGCCATCCAGCCCCACCACCACGACCCGCTGCACTTTGCCGACGATCTGATGGCGGAACCGGCGAACTAACTGGCTGACCAGTCGAAACGGCCACGTCAGGATGGAGAGGCAGAGCAGACCGAATGCCGCCAGCAGCAGGAAGAAGGACCCGACAACCGTGAACCCCACGCTCGGACCGATATAGGCCAGCACATCGATCGTCGGTGGCCACAAGGCATGCATCGCCAGTCCCCGGGGAGATCTCTAATGCGGGCCACGCCTGCGGTCGCGGCCCGTCTCCTGAGTATCAGATCGGCCAGCAGGCTCGCCAGTGCTCCGAATGCAGAGGCGGGAACCAAAGTGTCCGGCGGATCTGTCGAACGTCCAATGTAGCAGACCGGCAACGATTGTGGACCAGAACTGTCCCACCTCTTCTGGTCATTTCGCCGGGGTGACCGGTAATCGGGCACGCAGTCCGGGCCGGCTCGCTGGTGGTGGTCCCCTGCTCCGGTGGCAGGCCCATTCGCTCTGTGACGCGGGTTTTCACCTGCGGCCGGTGAAATGGGAGCCACCGGTCTCTCTGCGAGGTGTTGGAATTGAGCCCGACCGGATGCGGGTGAACCGGGCCGGAGGAACTCGCCCCTTCCGGCCGTCCCGCAGTCGGGCCGCTCTCCTGCCTGTGCTGAGGGCCGGCCAGATGAAGATCCTGTCTCACAGGGACGGGAGAAGCAGGCCCTGCCCTGATCGTCGGGCGGGTGCGGGATCAGGCCTTCGGGACCAGCTCTGGCGAATGGGTTTCATCCGAAGTGCCAGAGCTTCAGGCCGGTGCACCCCGGGCCTGGGAGATGCAGGCCCGGTTGCGTGGCAAACAGCCCGATCAGCAACTGGTACCTTAAATGCACGGAGTCCACCGGGAAATCGCCGGGAGTGGGTGCGTCCGTGCAGGTGCGGTGCCGATCCCGGCACCCGCAGGGCGTGAGGACCAGGCGGAACCACGCACCGGCAAACGACGCTGCCCGATAAGCCAGCAGCTGCACAGATCGACTCCAGCCGTGGAGTTTAACGAACGGCCATCGCTCACTTTAAGGCAGGAGCGATTGTCGGGCAGGCGTTCCACTCCAGGCAGGTTTAAGGCGGGCCAGCTGCGTTCGACACCGGCCAGATTTGAGTTGGGCTTCAGTAGTGACGTATGGGCCATATGTGCCATGCATGTCATGCCCCGCGTCCGCTCGCTAATTGTAATTCCGAATCGACAGCATTGACTTTCCGGTGAGTCTGTGTGTTAATCGATAGCAAGGCGAGTGGATCACTTTAAGTGGCTGGGTGAATCTACTGCTGCATTTCTCTCTGCATTCACTGAGAACACCCTTCGATTTGCTCGACCCGTTTTCGTGGTGGAGTTCTCTTCTTCTTGAAGCTGTGCGGTCAAGGTGTATCGGACAGCCTGCCTTATCCCGTTCCTTTCTCCTGTTTCGAGGGTGCCTTCCATGAGATCCACGCGTTTTCGAATGTTCCGTCTCGGATTTACTTTGATCGAGCTGCTGGTCGTGATCGCCATCATCGCCATTCTGATCGCCCTGCTGTTGCCGGCGGTCCAGCAGGCACGGGAAGCAGCCCGGCGTTCAGCCTGTCAGAACAATATGAAGCAGGTTGGGCTGGCACTGCATAACTACCACGATACCCACTCAGTCCTTCCCCCCGGTGAAATGAACGGCATCGGTCAGGTGGGTGTGGCGAATATGACCGACGGCACACTGCGGAATCAGAACGGGCTGGTCATGCTGCTGCCATTCCTGGATCAGGGCCCGTTGTACAACACCCTGAACTTCAGCGAGCCGATGGGAGACTATCAGAACGGTTCTTCCACAACGATCGTTCTGCCCGCCGCCCATATCACTGCCAAGGAGATTCGGTTAGCGGTTCTTTCATGCCCGTCAGACGGTGGCCCGGCATTTGAAACTGACGGTGCACATTATGGCTGCGGCGCCAGTGGCAGGAGTGCAAAGTCGTCCTATCATTTCAGCGTGGCCGCAACTCACCAGACTCCCAGCTGGGCTAATTACGGGCAGTCCGTTCGAACTGCATTCGGCGGCAATTCCAGCTCCAGATTCCGCGATTTTGTGGATGGAGCGAGCAACTCGGTCATGGTGTGTGAAACAGTGTTTGACTGTCGCAGCGGCCGGATCTCTCCCTGGATGTGTGTGCAGCACGCCGGCACGGGGGTTCGGCTCACCGGCGGTATCAATGTCTGGAACCCTGTCAAGCCGATGCAGTTGAACAATTACAACACCAATGCCAGTTCAGCGCATTCTGGTGGTTGCCATGTTGTTCTGGGAGATGGTGCCGTCCGGTTTGTCAGCCAGAACATTAACCTGACCACACTCCAGAATCTGGCATATATCGCAGACGGGCAGGTTCTCGGGGAATTCTGACTCTCTCTTCGGTGTGGGGTGGCAGGATCGATTCATGATTCAGACGGGCGCGGACGGTAGTTCGCGCCTGTCGGCATTGATGGATCAGGCTCAGGTGCCGGATCCTGCAGGTGGCTGTTTATCTGAGTCGAATCGGTTCAAAAATCTTCGCTGATGCAGCGAATGGGAGTATGCGAATGTCTCTGCGGTCCTGGCTGTGTGTTCCCGGATTGATTGCGGTTCTTACCGTGGCGGGTTGCGGCGGTGGTGGCGAAGAAGTCTCGATCGACGGATTGGTGCCTGTTGGTGGCACGTTGACAGTCGATGGAAAGCCACTGGACGGTGTGGTTTTAACCTTCGTCCCGGAGACCTCCGTAAACAATCGCGGGGGAGCCGGAAAGACAGACGCTGCGGGCGGATTCACCGTCACGCATCTCAATCAGAAACAGCCCGGTCTGCC
>JAGQPV010000025.1 GCA_020426545.1 Planctomycetaceae bacterium | reverse complement strand
CGCAGTGCCAGCTGGCATCTCACCGGGCCGGCCGACTGTTGTTCCCACCCGGAACAGACAACTGTTCGTGATGCGAGCGGTTGCTGTTCGCCAGCCGCGTTGAAACTTCGCATTCGTCTGTAGTTCGAGGAACTTCCCCATGCATCCCGCTCGTCCCGCTGCCCCCGCCCGCAGCCCCCTGCTGCCTGTTCGCTCTCTCCGCACCGCACGCCGCCTCCGCCGGGCCGGCTTCACCCTGCTGGAAGTGCTACTGGTGCTCGCCATTCTGGGCGTCATCGCGGCCATGGTCGTCCCGCAGCTGCTGGGCCGGCAGCAGAAAGCCAGCATCGACGCCACCCACAGCAGCATTCATGGTCTGGAGCAGGCCCTGAAGCTGTACGCAGTCGATCATGACGGCGAGTTCCCGCAGGGCGGTCAGGAAGAACTCGAAGTGCTGCTCAACCCCGTGGACCGCAACGGGCAGGCCATGTCGCCCTACCTCGACAAACTGCCGACCGATGCCTGGGGCGAAATGCTGTATTACCGGTACCCCGGTACGCAGTCCCGCAGCGCCATGAAGCCCGATATCTGGTCGTCCGGACCGAACCGCCAGAACGAGGACGGACGCGGCGACGACGTCTACAACTGGGAAGAAACCTCGATCTAAGGGGCTTCCCCGAGAGCTGCCTCACCCGCCACGGGTCACAGGCCGAACGCCACCGGGGTTGACGGACTGACGATCTACTGGTCAGACAGGCGGCGGACTGCTGAGTTCTCGCCGGATGCACCCGGCGGGCAGAAGCCCGCCCGGGCGGATTTCCGGCGGCAACCGGGCTCGTCGCATTCCGCCGATCGGGACCTCTGCGCGAACCCGGAATGCGGTTTCCGGCTCGGATGAGCGGGATGGCCGGCCGGCAGGCTTGACTGCGCGGATGCGCTGCTGAACAATCCGGTCGATGATCTGCTGGCGAACCGGATTTCTCCGTGCCCGGTCCTCCGCAGCAAACGCGTGCGCGCAGGCGGCGGAACAGCCGTCTGGCCCGGAAGGTAGAACCAATGCAGCTCTCCGAGACAGTCCAGAAACTCAAGCCCTCCGCCACCATTGCCGCCGCGGCGAAGGCCCGTGAACTGAAAAACACGGGGGTTCACGTTTACGAGTTCACCCTGGGCGAGCCGGATTTCGTCACACCGGAACACATCTGCGAGGCCGCCCGCGAGGCAATTGCCGCGGGCCACACGCATTACACGGCCGCCACCGGAATTGCCGAGCTGAAGCAGGCCATCTGCTCCCGCTATCTGCAGGACCACGGACTGGAATACTCGCCCTCGCAGGTGGTGGTTTCCAACGGAGCCAAACACTCGATTCACAACGTGCTGACGGCCCTGTGCGGCCCCGGCGATGAAGTCATCATCCCCACGCCGTACTGGGTCAGCTACAGCGCGCTGGTCGAACTGACCGGGGCCACGCCGGTTGAAGTGGAAACCACGCAGGACAGCGGTTTCTGCCTCAGTGCCGAGCAGTTTTCCGCGGCGATCACTCCCCGCACCCGCCTGCTGATGCTCAACAACCCGTGCAACCCCACGGGCGGCGCGTACCCGGTGGAAACCCTCGAAGCTCTGGCGAAGGTGGCGGTGGAACGGGACATTCCGGTCCTGTCCGACGAGATCTACGAGAAGCTGATCTACGAGGGTTCGACCTTCCGCAGTTTTGCCACCTTCGGCGAGGAAGTGGCAAAGCGGACGATCATCGTCAGCGGGGTGAGCAAGGCCTACGCCATGACCGGCTGGCGAATCGGCTGGACACTGGCCCCCGCCGACCTGACAGCCGCCATGAGCAAGCTGCAGAGCCAGGAAACCTCAAACCCCTGCAGCATCAGCCAGTATGCAGCAGTCGCCGCGCTGGAAGGCAGCCAGGACTGCGTGGAAACCATGCGGCAGGAATTCGCCCGCCGCCGGGAGTACGTGCTGGGCCGGCTTCGCTCGCTGCCGGACATCAGCTTCGCCGAACCCGGTGGTGCGTTCTACGCCTTCTTCGATGTCAGCCGTCACTTCGGCCGGAAGCTGGGCGGCGGCGTACAGGTGAACGACGCCAGCGAGTTCTGCACGGCCCTGCTGGAACAGGCCCATGTCGCCCTCGTCACGGGCGATGCCTTCGGTGCTCCGGGTTACGTGCGGCTGTCGTTCGCCACGAATCTCTCCGTGCTGGAAGCCGGTTTCGACCGCCTCGAGGCTTTCCTCAAAGGCTGATTCCGGGTTCCCCCTGGCGGGGCAGTGCGGGCAGAAGCTGCCACCGGCCCGCTGGTTTACCAGAACCAGCGGAGTTCCAGCCGGTGCATGGTTTCGTAGAACCGGTTGTCCGACAGGACGAAGGACGACGCACCGCCCAGCTCCACATGGTCGCCCAGGACCACCCGCATGCCGGGAACCACATTCAGGATCGCATCGGAATCGGAGGCCACGCTGGTTCCATCCGGCAGGGTCTGCAGTCCGCCGCCGAACGACCAGCCCACCAGTTCCATGGTGGGAATCAGAGCGTACTTCCGGCAGTTGGGGTCGTCCATCGGGCTGGCTTTCAGCACGCGGCTGAAGCCCACACCGTACCGCAGCACGCCGTTGGCATAGTCCTTGTCGGCCGAGATGGGAATCCAGTATTTCACTTCGCCGTGGAAATACGTACGCAGCGAATGCTGGTAGGTCGCCAGGAGACCCGGTTCCAGCGAAGTATGGCCATTCCCCAGGCCACGGGCCGCCCAGCTGGGGCTGAGCGACAGATACGTGCGGAACACGGTCGAAATCTGGAATGAGTCGTTCGGGTTGCCCGGTGTTTCAAACCCGAACGCCCCGTCGCCCTCGAAGATAATGCTCTTGGTTCCCAGCGTCAGCAGCCCCAGGCCGGACGCATTGTCGTTCACATCCGGCTCGAGCATCCGCAGCGGAGCTTCGATAAAACCAGAGGAATTCCCGATCATACTTTCGGAATAGATCGACATTTCACCGTAATCAACATTCGTTTCGGCCAGGCCCGGGCCTTTACCGCCGATTTTACCCCAGAAATACTCATTCCGGTCGGGCCGGTTGATCCCCGACACACTGTCGAACCGCACCCGCAGCGCATTCTGTGGACGGGCAGCGTCGATGTCGAACACAGCGTACGGTGCTCGAATTGTTCCCAGACTGGGCACCTCAAACACGGGCTGCTTCTGCTGCTGCTGAACCGCCAGCGCGTCCATCGCCCGCCGGGCGACATCGTGCGGCAGAATGGGAGCATTGGGATCGGCCTGGTAAATGGCCAGCGGGCCACCCTGGTGCGTCAGCAGCGCTTCATCCAGCGAGGGATAGGCGGTGCCTTCTCCGCTGTCGAGCAGGGGTTCCATCGTATCGTTGCCCAGCACAGCCTGCGGAGCCGCCTGCGGGAAAGGCAGCGGTTCGGCTGAGAGGGCCGGATGCGGATAACCGGGAACGCCAGGAGCAAAACCCGGACCAGGGGCACCATAACCGGGACCGCCAGGACCAGGAGCACCATAGCCGGGACCGCCAGGGCCGGGAGCAACACCCGGGCCAGGAGCACCATAGCCGGGACCCAGTGGACCACCAAAACCCGGGCCGGGCTGCACTGCCGCAGCCGGATCGACCGAGGACATCCGCTGCGGGATCTCCGAGAAGGGCTGCTCCACCTCTGCGTCGGAAGCGGCAGACGCCTGGCCGGAGGGCGCTGTCCGGGGCCGCAGAACGGTCGGAGTCTGCGAGCCAAAGTTGATGCCGATGGTCCCGTCGGCTGTGGCGGGTTCACTGGCCACGACTTCATTGGCCACGACTTCACTGGCCACGACTTCGCTGCCAGGCCGTTCACTGCCGCTGTCGGCAGTTTCGCTGTCTGACAGGTCACCCGTTGAACCCGCACTAACCGGTGTAGCCCCCGTCGTCGCAGCTGGTTTTTCCGCTGGCTGACTATCAAAATGGTCTGTGGGAGCAGGCAGCGTCACGGCCGCTGTTCCGGCGGGAGAGGATTCTGTTCCAACGGGCTGAACCGGGCCGTTCGGTGCCTTTGCCGGAGAATTCGCGGACTGAACCGCCGCGGATCCCGCCAGCCGCACGGTACCGGCTTCGACCTGATCATCCTCCGGCTGGCGGGTGTTGATAATCTCCAGCAGCCTACCGGAAACCTCGCCCGAATAGCCATGCTGCAGTTCGATCCGTCGAGCTTCGCCGGCCAGCTTTCGGGCCGTGGCGTATTCCTCTCTGGCCAGCGCGCTGCGGGCTTCGCCCAGCAACTGTCGCAGGTACTGAGTCCGGCTCGACTGCAGATCGGGCTGCTGCTCAGCCGCCCAGACCGCGGACCTCGCGGCCCCCGCAGGCAGCGCTTCCCGCCGGGCAATCTCCGCCAGCACATCGGCCGGGGTATGAGCGCCTTCCGGCCAGTCGCTGCTCAGTTCGGCTGCCCGACTGGCGAACAGCTTCGCGGCGGACAGCTCGTTTTCTCTCAGCCGATGAATGGCCGTCGCCAGCATCTGCGCAGCTAGCGAGTCGTCGCTGGATGTGACGGGGCGGGCGACTGCCAGCGAACGCGAACCCTGCCGCAGGTCGCGGTTCGTGTTCGAGACAATGCGAATTGCCGCCGGCTTCTCCGTTTCCCGATTCGGTTCCGCGGCCGGCTTTGAACTCAGCTGCCCGCGGGCGCTGGACAGAAAGAACTGCAGAATATGCTGCTGCACGCTGGTCAGCTCATCGGGGCTGCTCTTCGCAGCTTCCAGAGTGCTGACAGCCTCCTGCCAGTTTCCGCTGCGATAATGCTGCTTGCCGAGTTCGAGCAGATCCGCACCGCTCATACCGCCAGCCTGCAGAGAGACAGTACTGCGGCCTGGCTCCGCAGTCTGGCGGCGTGCAGGTTTCGCCGGGACAGACTCTGTCTCAGTCCGTTTCGTCTGATTCTGTCTGGCCTCCGGAGGAGCCGTTTGCGCTGCCGTCCTGCTGGCCGTTCCTGCCGGTGCGGCCTGAACCGCCTCAGCCGGCAGGGAAGCAGCACGGGGTGAGGCTGTTCGGTCCGCTGGCTCCTCGTCCGGAAACGGAGCCGCCCGGTCGATGACTTCTAACGGGTGAGGCTTCGCACGGACTGCGGCACCGGGCGTTTTCTCGGCGGACTGCGCGGAGGGCTGGTCTGTCGCTGCGAACGGATTCGGTTCCGGTTCACGGACGGCTGCAGCTGGTTGCCGCGCGGGTTTCGTGGCAGAGGGCGAAGGTGTGGCGAACGGGTTCCATTCGGGGCTGAGGGCTTCCTCTGTCAGCGGATGGACACGACGGACTGATGCCGGGGCTGACGGCTGCTCGTGAATCAGCGAGATCACGGTTCCGTCCAGCGGCAGCTCCTCCGTGGACGTCAGTCGAACGGGAGAATCCGACTGCTGGACGGGGAACGGCCTGGCTTCAGTCGCCTGGAGCGGCGTCCGCCAGATGGCGGGCAGCTGCGTCAGCGACAGCACCAGGACGAACAGTCCCGGAACAGTCAGCAGGCGAATCAGGTTGCCGGCAGGTCGAACGAACATGATCAGGTGGCCCTGTGAATTGGCCGAACGGATGAAACCGGAACGGCTTCGCGAAGAGCTGACAATTACGGTGCGGGAACTGGCGGAGGTGCCAGCACACCGGGAGGATAGTCAGCCGGAGGGAATGACCCGGGCGGGACAGCCCCCGGAGGAGCAAGACTTTCTGCACCTGGCGGCCCGTTCGGGGCCAGAGGCAGATCATCGAACACGGGGTCGGGCCGGGGTTGAACGGGATCGGGCAGGCCCGGCTGCTGAATCGGACGACGCCGGAGACAGCTTTCGAGCATCTGCTGCGCCAGCTGCCGGACACGATGAGACCGTTCCAGCAGCTGTCCGTTGGCATCGCGAATCAGCAGCAGATCGCTGAGCCGCACAATCACCCGAGTCTGGCAGGAACAGGGCGGGCTGTTCACACCGGAAACCGGATCGTAGCAGGCAGCACAACCACCGGCGGTGCAGCCTTTCTGCAGGGCCCGCAGTGCTTCATACCGCACTGGTTCGGCGCAGTCGTCGAGCGAGGCCAGCAGCGCATCAATCACTTCCGGATAGCAGATGCAGTCGACCGAGGCGAGGTAACGGATGGCCTTTACCTTCAGCTGCACATTGGCCGGGCTGTTCTCCGCGGCAATCTGCCCGGCCAGTGCCACAGCCGGTGGTGGACCGCCCGGTCCCGCTCCCGCCCCGGCAGCGGCTGCCGCAGCTTCAGGAGGCAGCAGGCCGAGCGTCTGCAGCATGGGATTGACCACGCTGTTGCATACGGTTTTGACCAGCGGCTTCTGTGCGATATGGCCTGCCGTCTTACCAAGGCAGGCGCCCATCTGATTGAAACCGAGAAAGGTCCACAGGGTTGTCGGGGGCGCAGCGGCGGCTGCCACCGGCACGGGCGGAAGAGGGGCCTGCGCAGTGGACCGGCTGACGGAAGCGGCAAGCGCTCCGCAGACCAGTAAGACGGCCATCACCCGTGGTGTCCGTATCCGCGGCACGTGTCGCCTCTTCTGTTCTGGAGATCACAGCAGCCCGCTGTCTGTCCGGCTGGCGGCAGCACCGGCTCAGTTTCGCCGGAGGAATACAGCCGCTCAGGGGACGATTCAACTTTCTGGAAGACAAGGTTCTGCTGTCTTCGCCTGCTGCGTATCCGAATAGGGCATTGCGGACGTTGTCAGATGACTGCGAGCCTCTTCTGCAGCGGGGGCGGGTACTGGCCCTGGCTCCTGCCGCGGAATCGGCTCTTCGGCAGAATCTGCCGTAACGGGCACTGACCCGCACAACCCATAGAATCTGCCTGAACGGAATCTTCGGCATACTCCCGGTGGTCTCTGCAGCAAATGTGTGCGGGAGCAGCAACATGCGGAGTTCTACTTGATGAATTCCGGCCGACAGCCCGCGATTGCCCCGGGATCCGGCAGGAAAGATCGTGACAGCCGGAATAACCGTCACAGTCTGCCATACTCTCCGCCGATAACATCTCTGTACGCCAGGCCTGCGCCGCTGGCTCCAGCGGGCAGTCTGTCATGGCTGTTTCAGCGGGCCACGCTGCACGGTCATCGCATTTCACAGTACGTGCGCTTTCGAGGGAGGCCACTATGCCACATTCGGCCTTCAGTGATTTCTATCGCCGGATCTTTCCTTCCCGCTGGCTGTTTCTGCTGCCGGGGGGGCTGGTCGCACTCAGCGGTTGTTTCCAGGCGCAGGCGCTTTATCACAGTGTCAGCCCGACCGGACGACCGAGTATCGAAGAGCTGGAGGCCAGCAGTTTCCCGCTGCCCCCTGCGCTCTTTTCTCAAGGCGGGCAGATGCAGGCTCCAGTGGGAGCCCCGTCTCATCCAGGCTGGCAGCAGCAGCCGGAGATGCCACAGCAGCCCGGTCTGCAGGCCAGTCCCGGCATGCTGGCGCATCCTGCATGGCAGGCTCAGCCGCAGTGGCCCATGCCGTTTCCGACCACGCAGACCAGCCCGGCCACAACCCGTGGTCAGAGTCTGACCGAGGAAGACGCGGCAGGGGCCGTCCCCGTAACAGCTGCTGCATCGGCGAATTCGGCGAACAGCACACCGGAGCCAGTCGGCAACCGAATGGCGGACTGGCTGCGGAATGCGGCCTTCGGCCCGAAGGAGAACCAGCCTGACAGTGCGGCTCCTGCTGAGACTTCCCACCTGAATCTGGCGGCAGCCGCCGCTCCTCAAGGTCGGAATTCACACCCGAGCCCGGGGGGAACCGTCCATCTGTCGGCAGCGCCGTCGAACGCGACATCAGGAAATTCAGGGACTGCCCGGGGGCTGCCTCCTGCAGGATCCCCGTCAGTTGCCAGCGGGCAGACGGCAGGCACTTCGGCTCCGCCAGCGCGACTGACAGGCCAGCCCGCCCCCCGCGCGGCACAGCCGGCAGTGGTCACGTTATCCGCAGCCGGAGCACCGGCGCACTCCTCTGTTCCCGCTCCGGCCCGCGACCAGCAGCCGATTCCTGTCCGGGAGACCGCTCCGATTCGCCTGCTGGGTGGGACAGGCCCGTCGCCAGCCGAGCGGCTCGAGCCCACGCCCGATCCGACGGTGCCCTCTGCCCGTCTGATTCAGACAGCGGCAGCCCGGCAACCACACACACCACAGGCTGTGCATCCCGCGCAGTATTCCCGACCAGTCCCGGTAACCGAGGGTCCGGCATCGCCCGTGATGGCTGCTGGAGCGCAGACTGCGGGAGTAGGCGCCGTGGGAGTACACACGGTCGCAGTGCGGGCCAACCCGGTGCCCGCGCAGCCGGTGCCCCTGAAGCCTCTGCCGGGTTCACAGCAGGAGAAAGCCATTCGCGTGGCGGCTCTGCTGAAGGCCCTTGTCCATGAGGACCAGCAGCCGGGAGGCGGTGAACTGGCCCGGCGCCAGCGGCTGATGGGACTGAGTGAAGAGCGGATCAGCGCGGAAGCCGCCACGAGTTCCGCGGCCGCAGCCATCGCTGCGACAGCACGTTCTGAACAGAACACGACCGAAACCACCGACACGGGTGCCCCGCGGATCACCGCGACTCCTGTCGCCGTATCACTCAGCGCCATCATGGATGCCCCCGGAAACGGCCTGCCTGCCCGGATCCCTTCGGCAGATGTCCTCGCACAATGGACGCCCGGCTCCCCGGCGAACACCGCCACCCCGGCCAGTGCCACCACCGACCGCACCCGGCTGGCGGAACAGGTTCGTCGCCTGTCCGAACAGCTGCAGGTGCTGGCTTCGCCGCAGAGCCTGCAGGGAACGGCCAGCGGTTCCGCCCCGTCTCAGGTGCAGCAGGTCAGCTGGCAGTCTGCCGCTCCGCCCGCGGGGACCATCAGCAACGAAGCCACCGTCGCCCTGCTGATGCTGCGGATCGAACAGATTTCCGCGCAGCTGCACCAGCTGCAGTCGGCCGCGCCCGCCATGTCCCGGGCCGACCTGGCCGGCGGAGGGTGGCGGTACCAGAACCGGACAGCCCACGCACAGCCTGCTCCGGCTCCCGCGGCGATCTCACCAGCCGAACTGCAGATGCTGGCCGCCGTCCTGAACCGGGCGACAGCAGCCACCGCGGAACGTCAGCAGACGATTTCCCCCCGCGCGGTGCCGGTCGCGCCCGCCATCCATCAGCCGGCAGCACATGCGGGTAACACACAGAGCACACCAGCCGATCTGACTCAGCTCGCCGGCCGGGTGGCCGAACTGGCCCGACAGCTGGAAACCGTCTCGCAGCCCTGAACCGACTCTCGGAGATCCCCTGCCTGCCGGAATCGCGACTGGCTCACACCGCTGGTGCTGTCCGGATGGCTACGACCCGCATAACCCGAAATCACAGCCAGCTGTTGACCTCGAACCCCCGCCAGGGGCATGCCCTGTGGCGCAGACTTCGCGGAGGATCCCATAGTTCAGCGAGAGAAGCCGACACCCCGTTTGTGAGTGTCGGCAGGCTGTACGCGGAATCAACCCGCGGGACGCGCGACCAGCCGTCCCCGGAAGAGAAGTTCAGGAGAGGGGCACATGGCCGAGTCTTCAGTTGCACAGTTTGCCGCACAGATACTGGAAAGCCCCGCTTTACAGCGGCGATTGCAGACCATCTGCAATGACCTGGCCGCCGCCATCGCTGATGCGGGCGCCGAGCAGGGACACACCATCTCCGTGGAGGATGTGGGCCAGTTTCTCTCGGAAACGTTTTATCCCGATGGTTCCACGCCGGCTTCACCCGCGTGCGACCGCCGCACCTGGAACCCGGTGCTGCAGAAGATGCTGCAGAACCTGAAGGTCACCAACGCCAACCATCAGATGTTCCAGACCATGTCGCTGGATTCGATGGATGACGAAGGCAAATCTCTGCTGACCGAAGCGCTGAAGCAGGCGGGGAAAGGCAGCCCCGCTGCTGCCCCCGCTGCTCCCGAGCCGGCACAGCCCGCACCCGCTCAGCCGGCTGCTGAAATCAATCCGTGGAGCACGGGGCCTGTCGAGGAAACAGCCGAAGCCGTCGAAGAATTCGAACCGGATTCCGCCTGGCCAGCCGGCCAGGAACAGCCAGCCAACAGCACCGCGAGCGGCACCGCAGCCGGAACCGCACCGGCTCAGGGAGTTCCTGCTCCCGCTGAAGTGGGCGACAAGCTCCGCGAAGTTCAGCGGAAACTGGCCGAGATGGACAACCTGGAACAGGCCGGGAACAAATCTTCCTGGTGGAAGGTGTGGTAACAGCCTGACTGGCCGGGCCTGCCGTCCGGACGAGGCAGTCAGAGGGATCAGCCGGTCGGGGCAATCGCTCGACCAGGCCATCCAAAAAATCAGCAACCGGGCAGGGCGGAAAACTCGAGACAGCCAGAACAGACAGTCACCAGAGATAGAAACAGCCACCGGGACAGCCTCACAGGCAGTCAGCGGGCATGATGACAGTCAGAGCCACGGAACGGCTCTGACCTGCCCGCCTCTTACCGGAACAGGCCGGACAACGCAGACTTCAGGGAGGAACGATGCGAACAAGACGTGTATTCCGCCAGCTTAAGGGCGGTCCGAGACGGGCGATTCTTCTGCCGGCCACGCTGCTGATGGCAGCCGGCATGTGCCTCGCAGCGGCCCCGACAGCCGGTCCGTCGAGCATTTCCGTCCCGCGGGTGGTCATCACTTTGATTGACCGCGTGGAAGTCCCCGCCAGGGAAACCGGTGTCCTCCAGGAGGTGCTGGTGACCGAAGGAGATCTCGTGGATGCGGGAGCCCTGCTGGCCCGGCTGCAGGACGATGAAGCACGAATTGCCGCCGATCGAGCCATGATCGAAGTGGAGAAGGCTCTTAAAGAAGCCGGCAGCAGCGTGCGGGTGGAAGCCGCCCGCAAAGGGCACGAAGTCGCCAATGCGGAACTCCAGCGGGCGGAAGAGGCCATCACCCGGTTCGCCCGCAGCATCTCGGAATCCGAACTGGACCGGCTGCGGCTCACGGCCGAGCAGGCCCGGCTGCAGACGCTGCAGGCAGAGGAAGACCGCAAAATGGCCGCGCTGACGGCCCGGCTGTGCGAGAAAGACCTCGATCTGTCCATCCGCGATGTCGAGCGGAGGAAACTGGTATCCCCGCTGCGGGGTGTCGTGGTACAGGTCAACCGCAAGACGGGCGAGTGGGTCAAACCCGGAGATCCCGTCTGCCGAATCGTCCGGACCGACCGACTGCGGGTCGAGGGCTTCGTGCATGTCAGCCAGATTGACCCCACCGCGGTGGGCAGCACGGCCCTGCTGCAGATTACCGACCGCCATGGCCGGTCGCAGCAGCATGAAGGCGTTCTGGTCTTCATCAGCCCGGAAGCCAACCCCGTGAACGGGCAGGTGCGAATCTGGGCGGAGATCGACAACACGGCCGGCACGTTGCGGCCCGGCCTGGGGGGCTCGATGGAAATCTTCCCCGGCCGGCAACCGCAGCTCGCCTCAGAGAACACCAGCGCCCCCGCCCGCGAGTAAATTCCCAGGCGGGCCAGCGACCGCCAGACGGGCCGACTTCCCGCTGAGCTCTCGCACTCCACCCGGGCCAGCGACAACCAGCGGCCGGATTCCAGCAGGCCACGGATGCGACAGATGCCGCAGCCACACCCGTTTCAGCGGGAGCTGATCTTCGCTTCCTCTGGACCGGTGGGAGAGGTTCCCACGCAGTAAACGTACTCGTTGGACCGCAGAAGCAGACGGTCTGTCAGGACGGCCGGGGTGGCGTTGAATACGGAACGGTCTGATCGAAACCGGTTGCGGGCGACTTCACTGAGGTCCTTATCGGCCTTGAGCACGAACGTCCCCCTCTGCTGGCTGACGATATACAGCGCCCCGCCCGCCGTGACTGCCGATGCATAGACCGAGTCAGCCCCCGTGCGGCGGCGGCCCAGCAGAGCACCGGTGGCCGCATCGAGGCAGTAGGCGATTCCGTCATCGCCGACCCACATCAGCCGGCCCTCGTACAGCACGGGCGAGGGCACATTCGAGCCGAAATCGGCAGTCCAGAGGACATGGCTGTCGGTAACGTCTCCCTTTCCACCGGTTCGCACGGCGATCGCCCGGCCTTTACGGCCACCAATGGCATACACCACGCCATCGCCCGCCACCACACTGGGGCAGATGTAGTCATCAATGCCCCTGCAGGACCACAGCTCCCGGCCGGTGAAGGAATCGAAGGCGACGATTCGCCCTTTCATGCTCAGGATGAGCTGATCATGATCGCCGGGGCCATCGATAATGACGGGCGTTCCCCAGCATTCCTCCACCCCCGGCCCGGTCCACACGACCGATCCGTCTTTGACGGACAGTGCCACCATGGCGCCGCTTTCGGGGCCGGCAGTCAGCAGCAGCATGCCATCATGCACCAGCGGAGAACTGGCACTGCCCCAGATATGAGTCTTCTGGCCGGCAGCGGATTTCTGCAGCCACTTCTGCTGGCCTTCCGCATCAAGGGCCACGGCGCCTGCTGTATCGAAGAAGGCGTAAACCGTCTCACCAGCGGCCACGACCGATGCGGACGCATACCCGTGGCGAGTGAGGAAGCTGTCCCACGTCGGAATGGAAGAAGTCTGCGGAACCGTGTACTCCCACAGCAGCAGTCCGGTGGTCAGGTCGAGGCACAGCACGTGTCGTTCCAGCTGCCGGGGAGAACCTTCCCCATCGCGCTCGCCATACCCCGTGTAGCAGGTCACATAGACCCGGTTGCCCTGAACAATCGGTGA
This sequence comes from Planctomycetaceae bacterium, assembly GCA_020426545.1. Taxonomy (GTDB): domain Bacteria; phylum Planctomycetota; class Planctomycetia; order Planctomycetales; family Planctomycetaceae; genus JAGQPV01. The sequence continues at coordinate 6,640 of JAGQPV010000025.1, read as the reverse complement.
AGAGGAACCAGGCCCGGGCATCGGATACCGCCAGAGCACATTTTCCTCGTCCGACCAGTGCACCGGCACATGACTCTGTGCCGAGTCGCGCAGCGTGGCAGCTCCACTGCCCTGCGGCCCCCGGAACCGGGGCCAGTTGGCGGACGAAGCCGCTGCCCTGACCGGGGCCCCGCCAGGGCCCGGATTGCCTGAAACTCCCCGACCGGGTTTCGGCGTGCCCCCAGCGACAGCGGGACTCTGCGTCCCTCCCGTCCCCGGGTTCCTGACCGGTGGATTTTCACCGGATGGATTTGCCGGGGCGGAAACCGCTGACTTCGCCGATCCGTCCGCGGCCGGCACACCACCAGCAGCCGCATTGCGGGTGTCGCTCGATCCAGCCGGCCGCACAGCGGGAGCGGCGGACACATGCATTGGTGCCACCGGCGCGCGGCTGGTTCGCGAATCCGGCTGACCAGCCCCCGTTCCAAACGGGTTTTCAGCCGGGGTACTGTCCGCACCTCCCCCGCAACCACCCGCCAGCAGCAGGCAGGCTGAGAGAGCAACGGGAATCCACGGGTTCGATCCTGATAAACCTGCCTCTGCCGATTGATCAGAACTCATTGCATTACCTGAACTTCCAACAAACACAACGCTCCGGAACCCGCCTGTTGTCCCGAGCCCTGCTTGGCCCTGTGTTGTTCCGAACCACTTTGCTCCGGAACATTGCGCACGAATAGACAGTATGAAGACGACGGGATGCCGCGCGGAGATCTTCGCCGGTGGTCATTTTCTGCCGAAAACAGCAAAATCCTGAACGTTTCCAGCTGTCGGCCGCAATTCAACGGGCAGCAGTCAGGACAAAAGCTCAGTCATCTTTCAGCAGAGTGACATCATCAGGAAACGCAGCAGCACAATAGTATACATAACATCAACAGGAGGAGTAAAGCACGACATTGTGCCCCATTTATGGGCACCTGACTGTTCTGTTCAGCGAAATCAGCAGGTCGTACCCGGCAGAATTTCCCGCCCCGCCCGAGACTGCCACGGGGAAGCGGCTCAACACGTTCTGCCATCCCGAACCGCAGCTTCCGCCAGCCCTCTTCCGGCAGCATGTGTCCAGACATCCTGAGGGCAACCCCTCAGGCGAACGTGGGGACACGGCCTTTGTCCTCCCCTACAGACAGATTTCCACCGGCGGGAGTTCCTGAAAAAGGCCCTGTTCCGCAAGATTGCGTTGGTGCACCTGCCGCATTACCCTGACGTATGCGGGCGGAGGTTCCTGAGGCCGGGACGGACAGCAATCCTCTGCCCGGAAGCTGTCCGGATTCACAGAGAACATCGCCCCGCAGGGTCGGGCTGTCCTTCCGGCAGTCCGCCAGGCTGGTATGAGATACGGAAATGGACCGCAAAGCGGCGTATTCCCGGCCAGCGAATCATTCACTACGCACAGAAAACGATCTCCGCGCACTGTTTCGCGGAGCGGGAGCCGGTACATCAATGATTCAACTCCGCAGCATCCTGTCTCCCGGCTCAGTACGGGCACAGCGCTCAGATTCCGCTGACAGGTCAGGTCAGCCGTCCCGGTCCCCGAGCCGCTGGCAGCTGACCTGCCTGGCCGGACTGATGCTCCTGCTGACGGGTTGTCCCGCTCGTGAGGCGGACACGCCTGCCGGCCCGGCCGGAAAAGAAGCGGCCGAAACGAAAACCGACTCCCCGGCAACCGATGCGCCTCCCCCGCAGGCCCCCGAACCAGACGCCCCGGAAGCAGTGGCCGCCCTGGAAGAGCTGGGCGTGAAGATGCAGAAGAACGGGGCCGGTTCCGTCATTGCCCTGGATCTGAGGTCTGCTACCGAGGGAGACGCCGCTCTCGAGCATGTGGCCGGCCTGCCCCAGCTGCAGCAGCTGTTTCTGGAAGGGCCCAGTGTGACCGACACTGGCCTGGCCCATCTGTCGGCCCTGACCGATCTGCGGGTCCTGGGCCTCAAGGGAACCCGGACCTCGGACGAAGGGCTGGCCCATCTGGCTCCGCTGACGAATCTGATCTATCTCGACCTGTTCCGCACGGATATCAGCAGTGAAGGCCTGAAACATCTCTCCGGCCTCACCGCGCTGCGGGAACTCGACCTGCGGCGAACCCGCATTGGCGACGAAGGCCTCGCGGAACTGAAGGACCTGTCCAACCTCACCAGCCTCCGGCTGCAGGAGACGGTGGTTACCGACGACGGGCTGACCGTTCTGGCCGGCATGCCGAACCTGGTATTCCTCAACCTGCAGATTGTCGGCCTGACCGATGCCGCTCTGGATCATGTATCCGGGCTGAAGAACCTGCAGATTCTCGAACTGGACCAGTCGCAGATCACGGGAGCCGGCCTCGCGAAGCTCAAAGACGTTCCCCTGGTCAGCCTCAGCCTGCGGAACATGTCCCTCATCGACAACGAGGCCCTCGTGCCGGTGGGCGAAATCACCACGCTGCAGCGGCTGCTGATTCGGAATACGGCCGTCACCGACGAGGGACTGCCTCATCTGGCCGGACTGCAGAACCTGCAGCTGCTTGATCTCTCGGAGAACTTCATCACCGGGGCGGGCCTCAAAGACCTGGCCGGACTGCAGTCTCTGGCCGAGCTGAACCTGTGGGGCACCGTGATGAACGACGCCAGCCTGGAGAATGTCTCCGTCCTGAAGGGCCTGAAGAATCTCAATCTGGAAGCCACGCTGGTGACCGATGAAGGCCTGGCCCACCTGAAAGAGCTCTCCCTGCTGGCGCAGCTGAATCTGAAGGAAACAGAAATCGAAGGCCCGGGGCTGGAACATCTGCACGGCCTGAAGCAGCTGAAGAAGATCAACCTCGTCAATACCCAGGTCAGCCCGGATGCAGTGGAGGCACTTCAGCAGGCTCTGCCCGAACTGGAGATTGCCGGCGGCTGATTGCCGCAGCCGCGTCTCCTGCCCTGCTGTCGCCGGTTAAGTGAAAGGGGCTGCGAACCAGCTGTCCCGCCCGTGACGTGCGGGCTCGGCATTCGTTTCCCTCACAGCCCCGCAGCAGCACCAGGACGCGGCACACGTACCCTGACAGAACCTTGGGTCTGTCACTGCTCAGTCTCCGGGTCGTCAGGATGGATGGTCGAGCGGAAAACCAGGCGGGTTTTCTGCTCCGCGGTCGATCTGTCGCTCCCGCTGCCGAGTGGTGAAATTCCCCTGGTGGAAGTTGACCGCTGCCGACTGCTGGAGTGAGATCTGTGACTGAACTGCGAGGTTGTTCCGGGGCTGATGGCTGTCCGGCGGGAGAAGCAGCACAGCAGCTGGCCGAAACCAGGACAGCTGCGGAATCACTGGGCCTGCCCATCCCGGATTCCTCCCATGCGGTCTCCGTCAGCCTGCCCCGCTGGGCGGACAACGTGGGCTACGAAGAGGGCGAACTCCGAGTGACGTCGCAGATGCAGTGCGGGTATCCCCGCTTCTTTCTGCATCCCCGCGTTCGCGAACTGTTCGATGCCGCCGCGGCCCGGTCAGAGCGTTCCGCGAAAAGCGAAGATTATACGGCCTTCGTGTTCCCCTCGCGAAAAGTCGCCATTCGCTGTGCCGGCTTCGTTTCCGCCACCCGCGGCAGAACACCCACGCTGGAAGCATTCGGCAGGACCGGTCTGTGGGCCGTCTGTCTTCCCCGGGAGGACAGCCCCGCGGCCATGTCGTTCTGGCAGCATTCCGGCGAGATCGTCACCTCCCGCATGGCGGAAGCCGCCCTGAGCGACCCTGAGCGCCCACTGCTCGGCCAGGACACCAGAGCGGAAAACGAACCTGAAGCCGGCTCCCTCACCGACACGCTGACCCGCCGGCTGGGTGAATGGATTCAGATCGAACCGGACAACATCTGGCTGTACCCCAGCGGGATGGCCGCGGTGGCGGCCGCCCATCGGGCCATCATGCAGTTGCGGCCCGGCATCCGGACGGTGCAGCTGGGCTTTCCGTATGTGGATATTCTGAAGGTGCAGCAGCACTTCGGAGCGGGTGTCTGTTTTCTTCCCCGGGGAGACGCGGCCGACATGGCCGAACTGGAACGCCGGCTGCGGGAAGGACGGGTTTCGGCCGTCTTCTGCGAAATCCCCGGCAACCCCCTGCTGACCTGTCCCGATCTGCCGGCTCTGTCGGCTCTGTGCCGGGCTGCCACGGTTCCGCTGATTGTGGATGACACCCTGGGCGCGCTGTTCAACACGAGTCTGCATCAGTGGGCCGACGTGCTGGTCACCAGCCTGACCAAATACTTCTCCGGATATGGCGATGTGATGGCCGGTGCACTGACAGTGAACCCGGCTTCCCCTCTGGCGGATGCGATGCGGGATGCTGTCGGTCGCACCACGGAGAACCTGCTGTTTGCCGAAGATGCCAGGGTGCTGGAGCGGAATTCCCGTGACGCTCCGGAACGCATCCGGCAGATCAACGCCACCGCCGAAGCTCTGTGCGACTGGCTGCGGACCCGGCAGGAAGTGGAATCCGTCGCCTTTCCGAAGTTCTCAACTGCGGAAAACTTCGCGGTCTGCCGGCGGGAATCGGGCGGATATGGCGGGCTGTTCTCGCTGCTGCTGACAGAGGCCAGCAACCGCACTCCCCGATTTTACGACGCCCTCGACGTGTGTCGCGGCCCCAACCTCGGCACGAATTTCACCCTGTGCTGCCCGTACACACTGCTGGCCCACTATGGAGAGCTGGAGTTCGCCGAGGAACGCGGTGTCTCCCGCTGGCTGCTGCGGTTTTCCGTGGGCCTCGAATCCTTCGACTGGCTGAAGGAACGGTTCGAGCGTGCCTTTGCAGCCAGCGCCAGCTGACCTGGCCGAATGCCTTCTGGCTGCCGGCTACAGCGTCTCGGCGGAGGCCAGCGACGACGACGGTTCTCCGTGGCCGCCCATGAGGGGCCTCAGCCAGCACCGCCACAGCGCCGGGATCTCGCGGGCGATGTACCAGGCCTGCCACCGCAGCACATACTGCTGGCGGGCGGGAACAGTGCTCGCTGAAATCCCCGAATGCCGGCAGCACAGGCCGATTCGCGGCAGGTGATAGAAGTGGCTCACCATCAGTGCGGTGAACGGTTCATCGCCGGCTCCGGTCTGGAACCGGGACAGATTCCGCACCGTTGACAGCGTATCGAACCCGTCGCGATCAATCCGAATGGCATTCGCGGGAACTCCCGCCTGTTCGGCCAGCTTCCGCATCGCCTCGGTTTCATGCACCATTCCCGGTCCGGGACCGCCCGACAGCACGACAGTCCTGGCCAGGCCGGCATGGTACAGCTCGCAGCCCGTTCGCATGCGGTCCTGCAGAGCACTCGATGGTTTTCCCTGCTGATCGACTCCGCAGCCGAACACCACGACCGCATCGGCCGGCTGGCGGTGATCGGCGTTCCCGTAACAGCAGATCTGACACAGCGGAAAGGCCACCATGCACAGGCCGGCAGTCGCCATGGTCAGCATGTGATGGCGAAAACTGCTGCCGTGGAACGTTCCCGGAACCAGCAACCCCCGCAGAAGCACCGCGAAGCAGGCGGAAACATGCAGCGCAAATGGCACTGGAAAACTGCTGGAAATCAGCCCGTTTCGCAGGGTCTGGTAATAGTCCAGCATGCTCCACATGGAGAACACCAGCAGCACGCCGGTGATCGACAGGGCCACTTTGCGGACAGGCCCCGGTAACCGGCCAGCCAGACCGAATGATAAAGACAACCCGGCAAAGGCAGCCAGCAGCCCGCGGGACACGGAATTCGGCAGCCGGCCCAGATCAATCCACCACAGGCTTCCGTCAAACCCGGAACTTCGCATTTCGCCCAGCACATTCAGCAGGGCCAGCATCCCCAGAAACAGAGCCACGCCCCGTGAAAAGCTGAACCACAGGGGGGCTGCCCCGGACGACTGGTCCTCACGGGTGTCTCCGGTTTCCTCCTGCCCGGCGCGATGCCCCGCCAGCTGGTGGCCGCCGGAGCGACGGGTGTCGTCCGTCCCGTGGTCGCCCGCGAACTCTTCTTCCTGCGAACCCGGTGCCCCATACTGCGACGGCTCCTGGTCGTATGCCTCCCCGGCATACCACGAACCCTGTTCTGCCTCAGCGTAAGCCGAATCGGCATAGCCCTGCGCTGGCCCGGTCTGATAGCCGTGCTGATCTTCGTAATCCTGACCGGGCTGTTCTTCCGTCGGATAAGTCGGAGAGTGATGCCACTGACTGGCGACACTGTCATCATAATCCACATACGGTTCGTGGGCAGGCTGCTGCTCGCGGGAGGCCGGGGCGGCATAGGCGGCAGGGTCCCGCTGCCATTCCGGGTGCCCCGTGGATTCAATCGGGTGATCCGACCGCGACTGACCATACTGGCCGTACTGAGCGGGATGCCCGGTCGTGTCTGCCGGCTGGTCGGGCGCCGGAGTGTAACGGGCCGCGGTGGCATTCACAGACAGCGGAATCTCCACTGACCCCGCGGTCCCTCTGTCTGCTTCTCTGCGGTCCGCTTCGCTGTGGCCGCGGCCATTCTGTCCTGGCTCACTCCGGGCGGAGTAATACGACGAATCCGCTCGCGGCTGTCCGTCCGCACCAGCGTGAGGCGCTGACCGGTACTGCTGCGGCGGGTGTGAATGCTGCTGACCCGCCGACCGGGGCGCCGCGGTCGAGTGCTGTTCGGTAT
>JAGQPV010000258.1 GCA_020426545.1 Planctomycetaceae bacterium | reverse complement strand
CCTGGTGCTGGTGACGGACATTCGCCCCGGGCAGTTCAGCCTGGAAGATGTGCGGAGCGAGGTGCTGCGACAGGCCGGCCAGGAGCTGTGGGATACCACCGTGGCCGCCGAGCGGAAAAAGGCCACGATCCGCTGGAGCGAACCGGGCGACTCAGCCGCTCCCTGAACGCCCGCCCGACAGTACCGCCGATCGAGTCGCGCCGGGGAACTGCACCGGTGGATACACGGCAGCCCCGTGTCAGTCGCTGTGTGCCACTGCGGGCCAGTCGCTGCGGGTGAGGTTCCGTGGTGGCCCGGGGCGATCGCAGACGAGCGGTCCGCCCAGCCCACTGGGAAGACAAAAGCAGCCAGCCGGGCGGAAGGCCTGTTCGCCCGCCCCGCTGACTGCTGTTTTCGTCCCGCAGTCTTCGTTTCGTTTCCGCTGTCACTTGTGGTCTGGAACGACCGCAGCCACGGCGGTGGCCGGCTGTGCCCCGGCATGGGCCGGCTTATCCACCGGCTTATACAGCATCACCATGGCTGCTCCCGCAGCTGCCAGGCCGAGGCCTAGAAAGAACCGCCAGTCCGGCATGGTTTTGACGGGGTGAAAGTAGGTGATCGTCGCGATGGTGTTGATGATCGGTGCTCCGGCGAAGACCAGCGGTGCCACGTAGATCGCAGCGCCCTTGCCGCCTGTGGTGACGGCAAAGATCACACACAGCGCCCCCACTGCCCCTGCGACTCCCGCGGCGATGCCCCACATGGAGGGTGTGAAATCAAAGTTCGGCGTGCCTTTGACGGTGGGGTCCCATTTCAGCACAAAAATCATGATGCCGGGAATCAGCACAGCCACCAGAAAATAGGCGATGCCCACGAACAGAAATGCCCGCAGGTTGCTTTTGAGCTGCTGCGCCGCCACGTGCACCATTGGCACATAGTTCCCCCAGCTCAATGCCGCACCAGCCACAAACAACAGCACCAGAATCCATTTCGACATCAGCGTCTGTCCTCTCCTGCCCCGGGTTCTGACTCCATAATCTCAGTTCCACCGGTCAGGTGGTCGCAACCACCCCCCCGGCAAAACTGCCTGACCGCCGCATTCTAGCGACGGGCAACCGGAATGAGCCACCCTGCGGAAGAAGAGGAGGCAGACCCGTGCCCCGCATGTCAGCACGTCGCCGGGGTGCCGCCCCTGTTGAGCCGGGACAGACAGGGGCGAAAGACCAGTCCGGCAGAATCAGTATTCGCCCGTGACTTCATTCCCGGAGATGGTCGACAGGCCTTTGTAAATCGCCTCGCTGATATTCTCGCCAAGGAACTGCACCCGCCCGTCGCCGAACAGGAAATGCGTGCCACCCTCGTGCATGCTGCTGAAATCATCGAAATGGGCTGCCGGGTGGTTGGGGGTGTGGTCGGAAGCGCCAATCACCCGCTGCGCCGATTCTTCTCCTTCGGGATAGTTGCCCACCCAGGTGGAATGCCAGCCCAGGGAACTGTCGGTCCGGCGTTCACCCACCACATACGTGTTGCTGGTGCCATCGGTGATGTCCCGCATTTTCACGCTGCTGTTATGCGCCAGAAAGCCTTCGCCGTTGCACTGGAACGGAGGTTCCTTCGGTTCACCATGTCCGGAACCACCTGACGGCGGATCAAAGCACACATCTTCCAGTCCCTCCGGCCCGAAGGAACCGACGTAATTGGCCGTCGGCATCTGCACTGTCGAGCCACCATGCAGTTCCAGGGCCCACTGTTCCGGGGAAGGATCGGAAGGACAGCGGAAGGCAGGCAAAGGCTGCAGCCAGGTGGCGCTGTTGGTCGCGTCGGCAATTGACAGGCGGAAGTCGAGCCGGTTGTACATCGGGCTCTGGTCCATCATCGGCAGCAGCATGGTGGCCCAGCCGAATCCGGAAATTCCTTCATGCATGTCAGGCTGGCCAGTGGTGTTGACTCCGACCCAGCCCGAGGGAAAGACGCGGTGGTTGTCGTGATAGTTGTGCAGGGCGATGCCGATCTGCTTCAGATTGTTGCGGCACTGCGTTCGCCTGGCGGCTTCGCGGGCCTGCTGTACGGCCGGCAGCAGCAGGGCGATCAGAATGGCGATGATGGCGATAACCACCAGCAGTTCAATCAAAGTGAACCCGCGGGCTCGTGGGCTTCGTTTCGGGACGGAGTAGGACATCTGTAAAGATCCTCGTGTGATGATACGTCGTGAATTCACAGCAGCAGAAAAACAGAAAAATGTATTGCTCCGGCAGTGCTCTCCGGCAGGAATTCCCGCCACCTGAAGAAGCCCTGACCGGTTTATTTCAGCGAAAGAAATCAGCCGTGTGGCTGGTCTGTGTTCGGACAGATCGGCCCCCTGAAGGCGGCGGTTCCCGGACCATCCCGCAATGTGGCCTGACGACTGGTGATCGTTTCCGCGGATGCTCCGCAGCGGCGTTTTCACCGCGGATGGCGCAACAGTTCGATCAGCAGACGAGCGGCACGGTGCAGCACGGCTGATTGCCGAAGACAGGTGGTTCAGCCACTGGCGAAACCGACCCGGGGATCCCGGATATCAGCCCGGCAAAATGGCCGCTCCCCGGAGTTCTTCCGACGAACCGAACATTGCCAGCTGCATGCGGAGGCAGAATGGCCGGACCTGTCAGCGGCGCGGAGCCAGTTTTCCGTAGTGACAATGCAGTCAACTGTGCCAGATTCAGCCCATCCACGGTGGGACGGGATATCACTGGCAGCAGTGACTCCGCACGGAAGAACTGGCACGACAGCCGCTCAGACTGCCAGACCATTCAGCAGAAGAGAGCTGGCGGACCACGGGCGGGCTGCAGACTGAACGCCTCAGCCACCGGAGCGCTCCACGGCAGATGCGTCAGCGGAATGCTGATCGCCTCAGACACACTCAGACCGAGTGCGGCCGGTGCCAGGGAAGCCTGAGCCAGAAAATGGCAGATCGCACAGTCATCGCAGTCGTGCGGCAGCACGGGAGACTGTGGAGACTTGTGCTGGTGCGGCTCGCTGCCTGCGACAGACCCAGCAACCGTGTGGTCGTCATGGGAATGCGCCGCATGAGAGTGACTCCCGTGCGAATGGCTGTGTGCATGACCGTGGGTCGCTCCCACGAGGTGGGTATGCAGGCCACTGGGGGGACATGTTCCGGCATGTGCGTCGCCACAGCCGTGATGGTGCGAATGCGTGTGGAAACACGAACTCACAACCAGAGCCGACAGATACCCTGCCAGGCTGAGTGCGGCGATGATTCGGCTGGTTCGCTGGCTGGCCAACGGGAGCACCTGCACGACGGAAAAGGAAACATGTCCTCCGGCGGCAGAAGAATCGGGTACGGCACTTACTAATCGTGCCGGTCGCCGGTTCCGGTCGCTGCAGCCGAAGCGTCACTGTCTACTTCCATTATTACAATGGAGTTGCAGTATGCAACAGGCTGCGTGGCTGTTTATCGGGAACTGCCCGATTCTTCACACGGGTATGCACACAGGGTCAGCAGGCGTTTTCCATGACTGTTGTGCTGCGAACCACGTACAGAACGCCCGGTATAACTGTAACCTGACGATTCTTCCGCCCTGGTGGATCACTGGCGACACAACCGCCAGATGAGTGCAGATTTCCGCCCGCAACAGAAAAAGGCCTGCCCGGAAATCCAAAGATTCCCGGACAGGCTCTGATATGCCATTCCGCCAACGGGCCACTCAGCCGCAGCTGTCAGCGGCTCCGTGGCAGCGGAAGCGACTCGGGCAGGGGAGATTCCGGCGGCAGCGGCGCACGGTCATCCTGCGGCGGCTGATCGACCAGTATCCTGCGATCCAGTTGAATCCCCCCATTCGCGGGAACCTTCTCCTCGGCGGGCAGAGCCTGAGCAGCCGGGACCGCAGGCGATTTGGGAGCCAGACGCTGAATTCGTGCTGCCGGTCCAGCCGGTTCGACCGGTGGGGCGGGACGGACCGGGGCCGCGGGTCGGACGGCAGGTCCCTGTGGAGCGGCGGGGGCGGCGTCTTCCTTCGGAGCCACCTCGGGAAGGGGCAGGCTTGCCGACACGCCAGCCATGTCTGTCGCCGGGGTCTGCCCGAACAGCAGCAGCATTTCGTCGATCCGTTCAACCTGCAGAAGTTCCGACAGATCGGCGGCGGCCTGCCACTGCTCGTCCAGCACTTCCACATAATCGCGGACAGTTTCCGACAGCTGCTGCTGGGCCACCACAATCTGCGAGAAGTCGATCTCGTCGCCCGCCACCTGGAATCTGTCGTACAGGCCACGGTAAGCCCGCATCTGGTCGGCGAGGATTTCCTCGCGGTACGACATGGCGATCTGACGGCTTGTCTCGTACCGGTTGAGGCTGGCCGCCAGCTGGCCTGACAGACTGTTACGGGTGGCCTCCATCAGGTGCCGGGACCGCATCACCCCGGACTGAGCCGAAGCGATATTGCCCTGATTCCGATTGAAGACCGGCAGCGGCACTCCCACCGAAAGGTTGTAGGTGTAGTCGTTCAGCGGGCTGGTATCGTCGTGCTGCACGACTCCGTTGACGGTCACGTTCGGGATCGGTGTGACCCGCTGCAGTTGCAGGTCATAACCGGCGCGGGCGATTTCCGCCCGAACGATTCCCAGCCGGGTATGACTGGCTTCCACCTGAGCCCAGGCGGCGGCTTCATCGGCCCGGGGCAGGACCGCTTCGGGATCGCCGGCCACCACCGAGGGACGCAGATCGGGCAGGCCCATGTTGGCTGCCAGCTGCAGCCAGGAGGCCAGATGACCATTCCGTGCGCGAATCACCCGGTTGCGGGCCCGGGTGGCCATCACCCGCAGCTGCAGTGGTTCATACGGAACAGACTCGCCCCCGGCAACCAGGGCAATCTGTGCTTCGTAGGCCTCTTCCGTCAGCCGGGCGACCGCCGTGGACAGCTGGACCCGCATCTGGGCCACCAGCACGCTGTAATACCCCCGGCGGACATCGGCTGCCAGTCGCAGCCGGGCCTGGCGGTATTTCTCGTTGGCGGCCTGCACTTCCATCTGGGCGGCACACTGAGCGAGCGACAGCTTGCCGGCTGTCACAAACTCCTGTTCGACAAAGCCACCGTGGTATCCGGCAGTGCTGCCCGTATTCACCGTATCGGACTGATAGCCGGTGGTCGGGTTGGGATACAGGCCGGCCTGCAGCGCTTTTCCGCGAGCCTGAGCTGCCTCGGCAGCTGCCTGACGCAGAACGGGGCTGCTCTCCGCCGCCATCAGCTGCAGCTGCTCCAGCGTCATCGGGTTGGGATCAATCGCCAGCATTTCCGACAGAGAAGGCACAATGGCAGGCAGGTCGCGGTATGCATCGCGAATCTGCTGGCGGCGTGCTTCGGCGGAAACGTTCGGATCGAGGACGGGCATCTTCAGCGGTGGAGCCTGGGCTCCGGGAATTTCTTTCGGAATCCGCAGTTCGAAGCGACCGTCTTTGCCCACCGGTTCCTGCCAGGTAACCGGAATAATTTCGTTATCCTGCCACGGAAGGTCTGTCAGCTGCCGGACGGGACGGGGAATTTCCTCGGCGGGCGAATTGCTTTTTCGTCCCGTGCCGGGGCCAGCGGAAGTCACATCGATGATGTTGCCGGTACCGTCCGCCCCGGAAGACGCCGCGACCTGCACATTGCCAGTGGAAATATCCAGTGCATGCAGGGCGACAGCCACGTTCAGATCGGTCATCGCCTCCGCCAGATCGTTCAGCAGTGCGGGGCGATGTTCTTTCTGCCGGACCTGCTGGCGGGGAGAGGCTGCCGCAGCCACGGTGCGGACAGCGGGCTGCTGGCGGGCTGCCTGCAGCGTGGCCATGCGATTCGGCTTCAGTCCCAGCGGAACATCGGGCGTTTGTCTCCAGACTGTCGTGGCCGGCAGGCTGGCGGTGGCCCTGCCCGCACTCTCCGTGCCATACAGTTTCACTACGGATTTGCCATCGCTCGAAGCCGTCGAATGGCCCGCGGGCAGATCGGTCCGCGGCAGCGGATACGCTGTCCCCGCCACCGCCCTGACTGGTCCGTCGGTCTCCACCACGGCCCGGCCTGTTTCCGGCTGACGAATGGTAAAATGTGAACCATCGCTGATCGGTATTCGATCGGCCGGCTTCTTCTCAGAAATTTTGAACGGCTGCTGACAGCCCGATCCGAGCAGGACGGCCAACGCTGCTGTTCCCAGCCACTTACAGACTTCTTTCCGGCACGTCACGGCTATCCCCCTCAGAATGCCCGCCACTATGCGCAATCCGGCTGCGCTCTCTCCGATGACTTATGTATCGGACATTCCTATTGCCCTGTTCATGAGGAATCTGCCCGGCACGGCGAAAAGAAGGGTTCTCCCGCTGGCCCTCGTCAGTCTTTAACATCGCCTCTCCGGTCCCTGCCTGACAGCAACCGGAAGAGCCCGTGGACGCAGTGGCCACGCTTTCAGCAGGGCGTCCCGTGCCAGCCCGTGCAAAGGCGCAACATCTCAGCAGAGAATGCCTTCTGGCTCTCTGGCAGGGTCTGCGAGCCGGCGAAGATCTGCCGGGCCCATGGTGCGGAGCAGGTGTGGATTGCCCGCAGCGACCGTCCGGCCGCAGGCCAGCAGCTGCCGGGAAAATGATGCGGGATGCTGCTGGAGCTTGCGGAGATTCACTCAGTCCGCGGTCGGGGCAGCTGGTCCGGCAGAGCCTTCCGTTTCGGCGGGCGTCGGCCAGATTCTGCCACTGTCCATCCGCAGCAACTGTTCCGCCAGCGGAATCAGCGGGGCCGGGTCGTGAGTGACGAACAGCGCAGGGAGCTGATACTCGCCACGGATGCGTTCCAGAAATTCGACCACACGGCCCCGCAGCGGGGCATCCAGCGCGGACAGCGGTTCGTCCAGCAGCAGGATGTCCGGCCCGCTGAGCACTGCCCGCCCGATCGCGACCCGCTGAGCCTGTCCGCCGCTGAGGGTCTCGGGCGCCCGACGAAGCAGTGCCCCCAGTTCCAGCACTTTCACCACGCGGGCGAATTCGGGCCGGTGCCGCTCGCGGCGTTTCCAGCCGTATTTCAGGTTTTTCTCCACCGACAGATGCGGGAACAGACACGGATCCTGCGAAACCAGACCGATGTTTCTTCGTTCCGGCGGAACATGAATCCCCCGTGCCGCATCGAACAGCACCCGCCCGCCGGAAGCGATTCGACCGCTCGCAGGTCGCAGAATGCCGCAGATCAATCCCAGCAGTGTGGATTTTCCACTTCCCGATGGACCAGTGAGCAGCGTCAGGCCCGTTCCGCAGCTCAGCTGCAGGTTCATTTCAAACGCGGGGCTCCACGCGAATCGGCAGTCGACTTCGAGTGGAGGGCCAGACATCATGAACCACGGTTTCCCAATTTCTGCCTGAGGCGTCGTTTCCGCTGGCGGGCCGGTTCTCAGTGCCTGTCCGGAAAGCCGGTCGCGCTGCAACTCGCATGCTCAAAGCGGGTTCGGTTGCCGAAACTTCCAGGCAAGGTCGCACGCAGCTGACTGGCCAGGATTTCTTCCGTAGGTCAGGCTGTGCCTGACGAATCGAACCCTCGCGACACCAGGCGGTTATTACGTCTCTGAAGGCACTGCTGGACCAGTCAGCAGTGGCCCACCCTGGTACCACGCCCGGTCTTATCTTCCTGCCTTTGCTCGCTTTACAACAGAACACCTTTCCGGACGGGCAATCAGTGCTCTGCTTCGCCTTCCGCCCCGGGCAGTGGTTCTTCCGGCGGCAGCTTCTGGCCCGGTTGTGAATCCGCTGGAGCTTTCCGATCGGCAGCAGGAAGATACTCCGGCAGAGAACGCTCCTGAAACCGCAGACGCACCGGTGCCTGGCAGCAGTCGCAGGGCTTGATCTGATACATGGGGATG
>JAGQPV010000257.1 GCA_020426545.1 Planctomycetaceae bacterium | reverse complement strand
GCAGCGGGAGACGGTGAAAATCTTCGGGCGGGAATATACCGTGCGGGCGCGGATCGAAAAGCTCAACGGCCTTTCGGCCCATGCCGATGTGGAAGATTTCCGCTGGTGGTTCGAGCAGATGGCGCAGCAGGGCGGCATCGGCCAGGCCTTCCTGGTTCATGGCGAAACCAGTTCGGCCCACGATCTGGCCGCGATCCTGGCCGACTACTGCGACGAGGATCCCGTCATCCCCGCCCGGCTGGAAAGCTTCGAAGTCTGACACGACGCAGTTGCAGGAAGCCCTGCCCACGGCGGGTGGCACGCCCGGAGGAACGACGGGCGTGGTCTTTTCTACCAGGTGCCTGCCTTCGACTGGCGAGTACCAGGGTGCCCTGCCCACGCTCGCGCGGGCATGCTCTTCTGATGACGGTTCGTGGTTGATCGAAGACACGGCTGGGCAAGCCAGCAGTGGCACCCCTGAAATCGATGACTGTGGCCAGCACTTCTTCTTCCTCTCCCCCGTGGGGAGAGGATTGAGGTGAGGGGCAGATCGTCCAGCGCTTCTGACAGCAGGGCCGACCATCGTTGGGTGGCACTGGTGGCTTGCCACCAGTGTTTCCAGTGATATCGACTCGCACAATCAGAACCACGCATTTCCTGCGGTCAGGGACGTGCCACCCATGAACTCGCGCGGCGGGTGGCACGCCCGGAGGAACGACGGGCGTGGTCTTTTCTACCAGGTGCCTGCCTTCGACTGGCGAGTACCGGGGGTGCCATGCCCACGCTCGCGTGGGCATGCTCTTCCACCGATGGATTTCATCACTTCCCAGGCCATTATTCCTCTGCGTTTCTCTGCGAACTCGGCGGTGCCTCTTCCTCCGCAGGGCCGGAAACCACCGTCGGCTCCGGAACCTGATACAGGCCCGGCGGGCTGTTCCCGTACGAACGGTACTCGTACATCGTCCCGGCTCCCAGTGTCCACTCGGCCGCTACCGGCACACCCACCTGCCGATACACCAGCGGCGAACCCACCGGAAACTCGTGAAACTCGCGTGGCTTCAGTTCATACGGTCCGTCCCACTGGCTGGAAACCGGCCGCCGGGTCTCATACTTCAGCACGTTCCGGCTGCGATTGACGATTTTGATTCCCGGCGATTCGAACCGCAGCAGAATCAGTGGGTCGGTCCAGCTGATGCCGGCCAGAGCCTGGCGGGAGTCACCAAAGTCCACCGCAGGCACCGCCAGCGATACAAACGGAGTCGTCCCCGCCCACCGCTGAATGCCCGTGCGGAACATCTCACTCAGCCGGTCAATCTGCACACCGTCCGCTCCAGCATTGCCCGCCATCTCCGCGACCGCGTTCACTTCCAGCGGGCCGTTCCATTCCAGCTTGAGCTGACGGCTGCTGAATCCCGGCCGCAGCACGGAAGCATCCACATTCCGGGCGACACGAAACCCGAAGGTGCCCAGGGGAGACCATTCTTTTTCGCCCGGCCGCCGATACTGCGTGTGAATTGACAAGCCGGGTGCCCGCGCCCGCAACATGGCCAGCTGCGGCTCCTCATCGGCAGCGTCACCATCCCGCGGTGCATCGGCGGCCTGCTTCCGGTCGAGCCCCGCCACCGACATCGCCGGCACGCCGGTCAGCTGCAGTTCCGCCCACAGTTCGGTCTCGGCGGGCTGAGTCTTCAGCCAGGGAATCGCTTCTCCCAGAGCCTCTTTGTCGAGAAACTCCCGCAGTGGCTGCCCGGGAATATCGCCCACATGGATCCGGCTGATCCCCGCATCCAGCAGCAGCTGAGACATCGGGGCCAGCACTCCCGGAGCCAGGCCGATCTCCAGATCGTCGCCCCGGGGCAATTGTTCCGCCGGCGGAGCCAGCCGTTCGAGCAGCTTCGGCGTCGCCGGGCCCCGGTCGGGATCGAGCGAAGCGGCTGTCAGCCCGCAGACAATCGTGATTCCCTTTTCATCCGCCAGGATTTCTTCCGGCCAGCTGCGCAGCAGCGGCTGATAGACAGGAATCGGCCAGATGGTGCGGGCCGCATTCGTCAGCCTGGGAATCTCCAGCTGCTGTTCCATCCGCTCGACAATCGCCGGCATGCTTTCCCGAATGCGGGCCGAGAACTGATCCCGCCGCTGTTCCAGGCCACGCACCAGAGCCGAGGACACCTGCTGCTGAGTAATCAGCCCGCCCTGCACGGCCACCCGCTGCGGCGGGCTGATCGTAAAGTTCTGCGGAGTCAGCGCCAGCTGCGTATCAATCACCCGGAATTTCAGCCGTCGCTGCTCGACCGCAGGCTCCACCACCACCGTAATCCACACCGGTTTCCGCTCGCCGATCGAAATATCGATCGGGCCGGCGGTCGCGGTCTGTCCTCCGCCCGCAACAAAGGCCGTGCCAATCCGCACATGCGTGTCTTGAATCGCCAGCTGCACCGTAATCCGGTTCCCGGCCGCCGGGCGAATCACCACCCGCGACAGCGAACCCGCCCAGGTGATTTCCGCAAACCGCAGGCTGACAGCCCGCTTCTCGATCTGCGTGAATTCCGAAACCGAATCCAGTTCGCCATGCAGATATTTCTCGGGAATCATGCCGGGAATCGCCAGGGAAGCTGCCCGCAGCGCCCTCTGTCCCAGGTGCAATGTCACCGCTCCGGGAATCTCCACCGCTGGCCTGAAAATCGAATCGACCACCGGTTCCAGCGGCACCCGTTCGCTCTCGGGCAACGTCACCTGATTGACGGCCATGGACCGCGGATTCTGCATCCACCGCAGCACGGCGTCGGTCCCGTAGGCATACCGCCAGACGGCATGCCCTTCCGAACGCACTTCGGTAAACCGGGAACTGCCGCCAGCCGCCTGGTGGGCTTCCACCATCTTCCGGCCGGTTACCGCCGGAACAGCCCGGTCGAGCCGACCATGAAAGGCCCACACGGGCAGGTCCTTCACCCGGGCAGCCACTTCAGGCTCACCACCAGCGGCCACCGGCACCAGGGCCGCGAACCGGTCAGGGTGCTTCGCGGCGAGACTCCACACACCGTGCCCGCCCATCGACCAGCCGGTGAGAATCACCCGCTCGGGATCAACCGCATAATCCCGGCTGACATCATCCAGAATGGCCAGAGCCCGGTCAGCATGTTCCGACTCCGCCGCCCAGCCCTGCAGAATCCGGCTGGAACGGTCGGTGCTCTGCGGAAAGATCGCGATGAAAGGGATGCCGTTCGGCCGTGCCCGGATCATGGGGGCCAGGCCATTATTCAACGGCCGCAGACCATCGGTCCCCCGTTCGCTCGCCCCGTGCAGGTACAGCAGCACCGGCCACTTTCGGTGGGGCGTATAGCCCGGCGGCAGATACACCACGTACCTGTGGTTCGTCTGCCCGTCACGTAACACCCGCTGCACGAACCCTTCGGACTTCAGCCGGTCTTCCCGCTCCTGCTGTTCCGTGGCAAAGGCATCGGCCCGCGGCGCGGGTTTCTGAGCCAGCCGCAACGGATAGACCGCCGGAAACTGGGCCACCGCCTGACCCGCGGACATCAGCAGCGTGCCCGTGGCGAAGGCCGCACACAGACACCGGGCAAGGAGAGGCGGCGCAAGAGACCGGCAGACGGGGCGCGAGAGTTCACATCTCATGAGGCAGATTTCCACAGAAGCAGATCGTGGTGCGTCGGCAGTTCGATGAGGCGGGTGCAGCGTACGGCAGGTGGTTCAGCAGGAGAGACCGCGCAGCACGCCCTTCTCTGAATCGGCAGAAACAGCCGATCAACATGGGCGAATGTGGCGGGTGTTCAGCAATCCGCCGCTCAGACCGTCACCCGCAGCGGTCCCGCCGGTCCCGGAATCAGAGGGCCCGTCAACGAACCTGCCGACCAGGCACCGTGGCGAAACCCTGCCGAATGCGAGGGATTCCCGATTGAGGTGATCTGAGCGCGTCATTTCCACAGCACCGCCGTCACCCGCCGGACTGCTGCAGCTGCATCATGGCGTACTGCCAGCGGGACACATCGGCGGGCGTCAGATGGTACACATCGATCGAGCTGCCGATTCGCGCCCGTGGCTCAAAGAACCGGAAGTAGCCGAACTCATCCAGCCCCACCGACCGGAATGTTCCCTCCGGAGTCCGCAGCTGGTGCGGCCGCCCCATCACGAAATTCACGCTCACGGCATACCAGCCCGGCGCCGGCTGATGGGACGGCGGAATCTCATACACAATGCCCAGGGCTTCGGGCGGCATGGTGCCGAAATAGGCCAGCCCCAGATCGGCCACCGGCTGCGGACGGCTGTCGAGCCAGGCTTTCAGTTCCCGCAGATCCTGGCCCCAGTCGAGGTTGGAATCGAGCAGATGCCAGCGGCCTTCCACCGGCCCGCCGGCCGCCTCGTTGAAATACGCCAGGTGCCGGGGATGGTATCTCAGCGACAGCGGCCAGACAGCAATCAGCAGGGCCACCAGCACAGTTCGCCAGCGGTACTTCCGCCAGCTGCACCACCGGGCCGTCTGGGCTGCCGCCAGCAACACAAACGGAAACATGGGCAGAATATACCGCAGCCCCAGCTGCATGCCCGACGAACTGGCCACCGCCAGCAGCACCACCACCGGGAAGGCGAGGAACAGCTGCGTCCGCCACAGCGGCGGTTCCCGCTTCGGCCGCAGTACCCACAGCACCGCCAGCAGCAGCAGCCCCTGCAGGGCGTGCGGCAGCTTCCACAGCAAAGTCATCAGGTAATACTGCGGGAAGCCCTCCGTGCTCCAGGCACCATCGAGAAACACAGGGTGCTGGCTTTCCATGATTTGCCGCTGACGGTCCAGCCCCTCGACATAATCCCGCGGCACCGGCAGCGGAATGTGACGCAGCCAGCCTTCATTCAGCCGGCTCAATAATGCCGACCCGAAGGTATAACGGCCCGCCCGCTGAAAGCTCCCTGAAACAGATACCCCAGGTTGAGCACCAGCAGGCTCAGCGCGAGAATCGCACACCACTTCCCCGCCAGCTGCCCTGCTGTCCGCAGCCCCCCCTGCTCCGGCCAGGTCGCCGCTGTGACGGGTCCATCGGGCAGGCTGCTCTGCTGGTCAACCGGCGTTGATGATTCTGCCAGCTGCCGGCGTCGATCCCGCCAGGCCAGCAGGGTGAACACACACCACATCAGCACGCACAGCGGATACAGCACCGCCGACGTGTACTTCACCAGCTGAGCGATGCCCAGGCACAGCCCCAGCACGGCGGCCTGCTTCCAGCCCGGCTGCACAATGAACGCCCACAGCGCATACAGCGTGCCCGCAAAGGCACCCGCTGCGGCCAGGTCCGTCGTCACCAGCGAAGCCCCCGCCAGCACGGTCGGGCTGAAGGCCCAAAGTACAGCCACCAGCACCGCGGCGTTCCGGCCGAACAGCCGCCAGGCCCAATGCGTCAGCAGCACTCCCGTACCGACCGACAGCAGCACAATCATCGCCCGCCCGCAGGTCAGCCAGCGGACATAATTCCCGCCAGCCGCCTCCACAAACTGGTCACCCACAGCGGTCGGGTCGGCAGGTTCGTCGGGAACGGGCAGTTCCACAGAAGTAGCCAGCAACGGCAGGGCGGCCCACATCCGCACGAGAGGCGGGTTGAGATTATCGAACCCGAACCGCCCCGTCTCGAGGTTCAATAAGCCCACCGGCAGGTGCCAGTATTCATCATGCGTAACAGTCAGCCGCCGGGCCGCATCCACCGCCAGCCCGGCATGCACCGCCATCGCCACGGCAATCAGCAGGCACGGCCAGCTGGCACGTGGGCGAACACCGACCGAAGCCGAAGCCTGGCCGCTGGATGCTGGCAGTGCAGTGTTCTCTGGCATGCGGGCACACTCAACCATCCGGGACCAGGCAGCACAGCGGCTTCACCGGCTGGCAGTCGGTTCCGACTGCAGCTCGACGCTGTTCACCGTCCGCACGCGGTATACCGGCAGTTCGCCTGCCTTCGGCGCCGTGCGGTCGATGTACTTCATCGCCGGCAGCGGGGCCTCGGGCGTATCGTGGTACGACATCCCCTGGAACAGCGGCCGCCCGAACCGGCCTTTCGGCTCCTCGGGCACACTTCCCACCTTCTCGAATTCTCCCCCGGCGGCCCGCTCGATCACGAACCCGCGAATGCCGCTCTCAAAATCAGCCTCGGCCTGCCAGGTGACGGTCACCGTGCCATCGTCGTTTCGCACAGCCTGCACGGCAGCAGGGGCCGGCGGTGGTGTGTCGTCGGCCAGCGATCCCTGTTCCACGTACTCGGCCAGCTTCGCCGCCATGGTCTCCGCCCAGTGCTTCCGCCCGTCCGCAGACGGTTTCAGTTCGGTTTCGCCCGCGGCGGGCAGGCGGTGTTTGAGCCAGAAATCAAAGAACGGAATCGCCATGTACCGGCTGTCGCCGCACTCATGAGCGGTTCGCGGGTCGGGGGCAAATTCGAAGAACGCCCCTTCCTTGAGGTAGGCCGCCCGCATGTCGGTCAGGCCATCCCACGCCCCTTTGAACCGCTTGTCGCCCTTCTCCCGCAGACCCGGGTTGCCGATCATCGGCACATCGTAAGCAGCGGCGGGAATCTCGGGAGCGGCTGTTTCGCCACGGGTCCAGTAGGCAAACGCCGTGCCCGAACGGAACCAGATGGCGACGATCTGTTCGGGGTGCAGCGTCTGCATCAGGCTGGCCCAGAACCCGCCGCCCGAATGCCCCCACAGGCACCACGGCACCGTGGTCAGTTCGGCATGGCCGGAGCTGTCCGCCAGATCGGCCAGGGCCTGACGGAACCGTTCATCGGAGCCATTGCGCGGGTCGCACCACAGCCGGCAGCTGATGTTCGCCAGCGGCTCATACGCCGGCCCCATCAGGGCACAGCCCCACTTCTTCGCCAGGGCCTGCCAGTGCAGGTCGTCAGCCGCTGTCTTCCCGCCCGTGCAGGCACCCACGCCGCACCCGTGCTGGTGCACAATCACGCCCCGCAGCTGCTTGACTCCCGCGGGAATCCACAGCGAATAATCCGCGGCAATCTTCAGCTTCCCCGCACCCGCTTCGGCCGGGTAGTGCACGTGAAAAATCTCACCACCCGTGGAGGCCCGCTGAGACATTTCCGGCTGCCGCTGCGCTTCGACCAGGGGGGCAATCTGCTCATCAAGTTCCGCAACCTTCACCTTTGCTTCCGCGAGCGGCAGCCCGGGCCGAATACCCGGCCGCTTGTGCCCCACCGCCGTCAGCCACGCATCGTGAACCACCGCGGTCCGGCGGGTCATCAGGTCCAGCAGCTCCGGCGAAGGTTCCACCGTCGAAGGCAGGCCCCAGGCCCGCAGAATGGTTTCACCCATGATGCGGTGGCCGGCTTTGTTCGGGTGAATGCCATCGGGAATCATCGTGAACTTCGGCTCGGTCTTCCGCTGTTCGGCGGCGTGTTCGGCCAGCGGCGTATAGAGATCGACCACCAGGGCGACCTCGTCCTTCAGCGTGAGAATCCACTTGCCGTACCGGGCCAGCACATTGTCGTAACCTTCATACATGGCGAAGTAGGCGTACTTCTCTTCGCCAGCCGGCTTGAGCTTGCCCTTCCCTTCCAGCGGCACGGTATCGAAGGGCGTGGGCGTCATCAGAATCAGCTTTGCTCCGGTGGCATGCACCTTCTCCTGAATCTTCCGCACGCCCTGCTGATAGGCGGCGAACCGCTCCTCCGAAAACGGGTGATAGATCCCGTCGTTCATGCCATAGCAGGAGACGACCACATCCGGCTTGATCTGCTCCAGGGCCCGGTCCAGGCGTTCGTGCACATCGGGCCGGGGGAAAGGATGATCGGGCTCCGACAGACCGCTGCAGGTTTCGCTGCCCAGACCAATCCCGATAATCTCCGGCAGCGGGCTGGTGCCCTGCAGCCGCAGC
>JAGQPV010000256.1 GCA_020426545.1 Planctomycetaceae bacterium | reverse complement strand
ACTTCCAGCTCTGTCTTGAGCGTGCCGAAGTACGATTCCATGAACGCGTTGTCGTAGCAGTTGCCCGCGCCGCTCATGCTCTGCTGCATCCCCGACCGACGCAGCACCGCCCGGTACTGCTTCCCCGCGTACTGACCACCCCGGTCCGTGTGATGGATCAGGCCGCGGCCCGGCTGACGGCTGACGATCGCTTCCCGCAGCGTGGCCAGTACCAGACCTTCCTCCCTCCTTTCCGAGAATTCCCACGCCGCGATCCGTCGTGAATTCAGATCGAGCAGCAGCGACAGGTAACCGAAACTCGGCTCGCCCAGCCGGATGTACGTGATGTCGCCCACCCGCCCCTCGTCCGGTTCCGCTGCAGCCGCCCGACCGGCCATGCAGGCTCTTGTCACGTCAGAAGCGTTTCGCGTCAGATCGCCGTGTGGTTATTTCGAACCAGTGCCGTCCTGCCGGGTTCAGGTGGAGCAGTTCAACAGGCCACTGGTCCGCCCGGGCTGGGTTAGGGCTTCAGGGTTTTGCGGCTGGCAGCACGATGAGCGACAGAGGCAGACCCGGCTGGCTGACCAGCGTCTTCGGGCGAGTGGCTGCCTGGGGATCTTCGCTGAACGGAACCTGGGACTGGCCGTCGATGGCGAGAGTGTATTCGCCGGGAAGGACATTCTTCTGCAGTTTGAGGGTAAGGGAGGCGGAATCGGCCCCGGCTGCAATTTCGGTCACATCCATCGAAATGCCGCCGGGAAACTGTAGCGGCCTCAGCGTGAGGCTGCTGGTGGCCTCGTCCCACAGCCGACTGACCTGAATCGTCACCTTGATTTCCTCGCCAGCCGCAGCCTGAACCTGAGGCTGCTCAAAATGCAGACGAAAGGGAGCCTGCCTTACCAGCGATATCATATGATGCCGCATGGGCCGGCTCGAATTCCCCTGATTCGTCACACGGGTGAACGGACGGACCTCGCGATGAAATGTCTTTCCCTCGTGAACCCCGGTTGCCACCAGTCGGATCGGTCCGGTCCAGTCTTCCGCGGATTCATCGGCCCACAGCACAAACACTCCCCGGTTGGTATTTCTGATCGTGGTGGGAGTCGCATGCAGCCCCGGCGGGAGGTCTTCCGCGGTGAGGGTAACAGGTCCGTTATATCCGCCCGTCTGGTGAATCACCACATCCAGGGAGGCTGCTCCTCCCTTCCAGATGGTGGTACCGGCCGGGCCGGGATTGGTTGAGTGGATGGTGGCCACGTAGAAATCAGGCTCGGCCAGACGAACTGCCAGCACATACTGGTAACGTGGTCCGCCACGCCGATAACGGTCCTGCACCAGCAGACGATAACGGCGGCCACCAGTCAGGGTGACGCGGCCGGACGGATCGCGGAGGTGCCCGTCGAAGGCGTTGATTCGATGCCCGAAGTCGTCCAGTTCATTCAGCCGGTTGCCTTTGTCATCCAGAATCACCAGATACGGATCGGCATTGCCGCCGATTCGTTCCGAGTAGACATCGAACTCGTAACTGCCGTTCTCGGGCACATCAAAGGCAAACCAGTCGGCGTCCCGCTCGTGGTCAAACCGGCCGGACAGCACGCAGGGAAGTGCCAGCGGCTGCGGGTGGTCGCGGTCTTCGTTGGGTTCGACCTCCAGAGAAACTTCCCTGTCGGTGAGCAGCATGGGGATCGGGCTGGCTGCTGTCCCCGCAATAACCGGCTGTACCTGCATGCCCGTCAAGGTACAGGTGGCAGCAGTCGGCATCACACTGTGGGCTGTCGGGTGTTCCTGAAAACGGTATCCGCCGATGTCGAACACATCGGCTGGCGGAGTCCACTCCCAGCTGTATTTCTCCAGCGGCTGATCGTGGAGCGACAGTTCCGAAGGTGTTCCCGCAGCACCGAAATTCCGACCCCAGGCAGTTAAGGTCGTGGGGCGACCAACCTGAATCGCTCTCGGGAAGACGTTTTCCACATGCGGTCGGGAAGTAACTACCAGACGGTAGGGCTGCCCGCCGCGATACGACAGATCGTGGATGGTCGCGAAATAGTCGCCGGCGGCAGTGGCTGTGAAATCCAGAAACGGGTCGCTGCCGAAGTAGTCTCCACTTGTGGCCAGAACGCGGCCTTCGGCTGAACGCAGGATGAGGGTGGCATCCAGCTGAGAGTCGAGCCGCTGGGCCAGACAGTCAAGAACGATCCGCTGACCGGCCGTGAGAGATATCCGGTATGTGTCTTCCCCGTTTCCGTCGGAAGTCCCGTTCACCACCGACTCCACAGGCAACTGCTGTGCCTGCTCGAGCGTGTTGTTGGGTTCCGTATCGGCCACATGTTCCAGGCCATGCGAGACTGCAAACAGCCGTGGATTACTGATTCCCCATTGCCCCGACAGCCACACGTCGTACCAGCCCGCTGGTACATCGTCCGCGATGGTGATACGAAACTTCTTCTCTTCCACAAACTCAGCCGACAGGCCGGGATGGTCGAACAGCAACCGCTTGACACCCTCCGGTTTCGCAGCGGCAATCTGCACATCGACGACTGCCCCGGCTGCGCCGCCCAGCGGTGTCAGGCGATCAAAGCGGATCTCCGGCAAGTCAGCGCGGGCTGCAGTGCCGCAGCTCAAAATTGCACAGATCGCCAGTAGACGTCGGCCAGCTGAACGTCGATCCCGATTCAGAAGACGCTGAAAACAGACCTCGATGAGGGAGACAGAAAAGCAGAGAGCTGGACGCATTGCGAACTCGCCCGGACAGGACATTAAATCAGGTCCTCAATCGGTCGGCCTTCAGCTAGAATCTGCAGGGGGCGACGGGCGTGATCGTAGAACGCGTGCCGGTAATCGATGCCCAGCACATGGTAGATCGTGGACAGCACGCATCCGGGGCTGGCGGCCTTTTTTGTGGGATATTCGGCGGTGGAGTTCGTGGCACCCACCACCTGCCCCATCTTCAGCCCGCCCCCGGCATACAGGACCGACATGGCACCCGGCCAGTGGTCGCGACCGGCCCCGCTGTTGATCTTCGGCGTGCGGCCGAACTCACCGAACGAAGTTACCAGGACATTATCGGCCAGTCCACGGTCGGACAGATCTTTCACCAGGGCCGTCACCGCCCGGTCGTACTGCGGCAGAAGCTTGTCTTTCAGCTGAGTGAAGTTATTGCCGTGCGTATCCCACCCTCCCCCAGCCTGAATGGCGACGAAGGTTACGCCGGCTTCCACCAGCCGCCGAGCCAGCAGGCAGCTCTGGCCCAGATCATTCCGGCCGTACTCCTCCCGCAGGTTGTCGTCTTCCGCCTGAATGTTGAATGCCTTCCGGGCTTTGTCGCTGGTGACCATCTCCACCGCGTCCCGGTAGAACCGGTCGATTCCCGCAATTTCTCCCTCGGTATCCACATCCCGACGGATGTTATCCAGGCTGGACAGCAGGCCATGGCGGCGCCGCAGACGGTCTTCCGGCACCTGCCCGGGCAGTCGCAGGTTGCGGACTTCGAACGAATCTGAGTTAGGGCTGCTGCCGGGTGAGAAGGGATTGTACTGAGCACCCAGATAGGCGGCTTTGCCCATGCCCAGCGGGTTCGGCAGGTTGACATACGCCGGCAGGCCAGGGTCGCCCGCACCGACCATTTTTGCCGTCACCGAGCCGATAGACGGATAGATATTGTCGTTCACTTCGATGGTGGGCTGCCAGCCGGTCTGCATCCACTGGGCACCCATGCCGTGCCCGGCGTTGGTATGAAATGCCGAGCGAACGATGGACAGTCGGTCGGCAATCTGCGCCTGCAGCGGCAGATGTTCGCCGATATGCATTCCCGGCACGCTGGTCGTGATTGGGCGGAATTCACCGCGTATCTCGACCGGTGCGTCTGGTTTCAGGTCGTACATGTCGAGGTGGCTTGGTCCTCCGGCCAGCCAGACCAGAATCACCGCTTTGCGTTCGCCGCGGGCGGGCGTTTCGGATCCCGCCGCCTGCTGCCGGAGCAGCGACGGCAGACTCAGCCCCCCCACACCCAGGCCACCAATCCGCAGGGCTGTCCGCCGGGTAATGCCATCACAGGTGCGATGGCGGGAGGAACTGTCGAAAGGAGCAGTCAGTTCAAGCATGGTCCAGAGTTTCCGAAAGCGGGCTCGTTCAGACACACGGTGATTGCAGGCGGAAGGGCCGGCGAGTCTTGAATTCTACTGTTCAACGGACAGACACTCAGTGGTTAAACATGAATTCACGGGTATTGAGCAGCGACCACAGGACGTCTTCCAGGGCCAGCCGCCGTTTCTCTGATTCGTCGATGTACTTTCCGGCCGTCTGCAGTTCCGCCTCTGTCGGACGCCGGCTGAGGGCCGCCAGATACAGCTGCTCCACTGCCGCTGAAGTGGGTGTTTCAGCTTTGAACAGGCTGGCGATGCGCCCGGTTTCGCTGGAAACTTTCCCTTCGATATCCTGGGAGTTGGACAGCAGCAGCACCTGAGCCAGCGTGGCACCACTGGATCGTTCGCATTCGCAGCCGCTCACACGACGGGGGCGGTCAAAGGTATCGAGGAAGTAGCTGCCGAACCCTTCGTGCGGCAGATCGACAGCCCGCGCACTGCTGCTGATGCCGCTGAATTTCGTCTCGGTGCCACAGGCCGCATCCACTCCGTCCAGCAGCACCTCGGCGTACAGCCGGCGGGCGTAATACCGGGCGAAATTCTGCCGGTCGTCCTGGTTGGTCTCTGCCGGGACCGAAGACAGCTGGTACGTGCGGCTGGTGACAATCGAGCGGATCACATGGCGGACGTCAAATTTGTGCGCCACGAAATCCGCAGCCAGCCAGTCCAGCAGTTCCGGGTTGGAAGGCGGGTTGGTTTCCCGCAGATCGTCCACTTCATCGACCAGACCACGGGCAAAGAAATGCCCCCACATGCGATTCACCAGAGCCTTCGCGAAAAACGGGTTCTCCGGCTCCGCCATCCAGTCAACGAGCGCGTGCCGCGGGTCATCCTCGGGAGTGAACTCCACAGCCTCGCCATCGGGAAACCTCGGTTCCGGCACTTTCCCCGTCAGCGGGTTTTTCTCTCCGGTAGTCACCCGGCTGGAGGCAAAATACGGAGGTGGCTGGCCAAAACTTTTCCGCCCCAGCCGCGTGAAGAAGCCGGCCAGACCGTAGTAGTCAGCCTGCCCCCAGCGTTCGTAGGGGTGATGATGACAGCGGGCGCACTGCAGCCGTATGCCGAGGAACACCTGAGCGGTATCCGCTGTCACCTGGTGCAACTGGTCGTCCCGCATCTGCCAGTACCAGTTAATGGCGGGCGCGTCCTGCCATTCCCCGGCGGCAGCCACGATCCCCCGGACAAACTCATCGTACGGGCGGTTGCGGGCGATCATGTCTTTCAGCCAGTTGTGGAAGGCATACGCCGCCTGATCGGCCCCGGCGAGACGCGAATTCCGCAGAATGGTGCCCCACCGTAATGCGAAGAACGCGGGGTAATCAGGCGAATCGAGTAGCCGGTCGACCAGTTCCTCCCGGCGATGCGGTGAACTGTTCGCCAGGAAACTTTCCACCTCGGCAGTTGTGGGCAGTCGCCCGCACAGGTCCACTGTTACACGGCGAATGAATGTGCTGTCATCGCAGACGGGCGAAGGCTCCAGTCCCAGCTTCATCCAGCGGGCCGCTGTCAGCCGGTCAATCTCGCCTGCCGGTTCAAAACCGGGCAGAGAATCCAGGGGACTGCCATGCGGAACCAGCACCCGAAACACACTGACCTCGCCCATATACCGGGCCATGATGGCGGCTTCACCGCTGCTGCCGCCAGTCGTAACCAGTCCATCGTCCGCGACGGTGGCCACGACATCCAGGTTGCTGGAAAACTGAGTTTCGCGGGTGACGTCCCGGATGGAGCCATCGGTGTATTTCGCCAGCACGGCCAGCTGCCGGGAGACGCCCCGCTTCATGATTCGTTCCGCCGGCACCACTTCGAGGGAGGCCACGCGGGGCACATCTGGAGCGGATGCCGGCACTCCACTGGCAATCCAGCGGGAGAAGATCCGGTAGTTTTCGCTGCCGGTTTCCAGCCGCTTTCCTCCTCCGTGGGGAGAAGCACCGGTGGCCTTCTGCAGCAGCAGACTCTGACCGGGGGCGGCAGCGAACACGCGGCGGCCACGGGCTTCGGACACAATGGCGTCATAATCGAAGGCCGCGTCAAAACCGAACAGAGACAGTTTAAAGCCGTTCTGCCCGCTGGCTTTACCGTGGCAACCGCCCGAGTTGCAGCCCAGCCGGCTCAGCAGCGGCATAATCTGAGTCGCAAAGTCGACCGATCGCTGGCCATCGAACCGGCTGACCCGCAACGGGACCGTGGCCGAAGTTCCCTGATGACTGACAGTAAGCACTGTCGTTCCCGCTGCCACCGGAACCACATGGCCTGTCTCATCGACCCGGGCCACGGTTTCATCGGCAATGGAATATTCCGCCGTGCGCGTCACATCCCGCCCGTCGGATTCCACCAGCAGTTGCCGGCGGGCGAATGAATCTTCCAGCACGACTTCAGAAGGAACGACATCCAGCCCGGCCAGAGCGGTAGACCCGCCAGTCCCGGTCAGGAGCAGGCACAGCACGGCCAGCCGGCCCGCGGCAGAAAACGAGTGCTGTGACAGAACTGCGAGAGCACAAATACACAAATTCTGCATCGAGAAAACCAGGTGGTAATGGTGCAGATGAACACAACAGCAATCGGAGAAATTCTATGCGTACTCGGCAGTCTGCTGCAACTGTCGATCACTGGTAATCCGTGTCAGGAGTACATTCCCGGCTTTGCAACCGGCGCAGGATTTGATCTCAGGAGGTGCCGAAGACCTTAATTGTTCCAGCTTCGCTCCCGGGGGAGTTAGCGAGGACTGGTCATGGTACATTGAGCTGCTACGGTTTTCCGGGACGGTCCAGTCTCATCTTTCTGCGAGCTCTGTCCGGCGCCGAACGTGTCCGGGAGTACGCCCCCTGCGATGAATGGCTCTGCCGGCGAGGCCGGTCCGTGCGGTGCTGCAGACCGCCGGAGCCCCGGGCGCAGCCCACGCACGACATACCGGCCCTGCGGAATTACCTGGCGGGTGCCGTTCCTGCCAGACGCGTGGCTCTGCTCTGCATCGAGCGGCATTACCAGAGCGTGGATGCCGTTGTCTGAATTCATGAAGCCTCTCACGAGCACGGGCAGGCCGATTGACCAAACACTTCAAGACCACTATTTGAAATGAATCCGGATTTGAGCTGAGATGTTCCGGGAACTTGTGCCGGCCGGCCCGAGAATCATTGAAAGATTGTCCTGCGCTGGCTTCAGAGGCTTCACGTTCAACATTTCGTTCATGTGGCCGCATCGCCATCGTGAACGAGTTCGACCAGCTCCTGCAGGTGATCGACAGGGTTCCCCTGCCGCTGCAGATGCTGCTACATCAGACTGGAGACGCACTGTTCGTCACGATGCTCGAAGGCCGGAGGCTTGTGGTCGAAGATCAGCCGGCCGGTGTCGTGGATTCGCCCCACGTCGAGCACACAGTCGTATGGTCGATCCGGCGAAGGAATGTAATCACGGGGCACAAACTCGACGATGCACGGTCCGTCCGGAAACAGATACCGTTCCGCCAGCGAGGCGGCCACCAGAGCGTCTGCGTCCGGCCTGCTGTGCGTGGCGACTCGACGGATCGGCTGCTCAACTGGCGACCGTCGAGCCAGCTGGCATACTCGCTGCCGATGCCCCAGCGGTCTGTCGAGCGGCCCCGGATCTGCCCGTTGGAGGATTTCCCGTCGTGCGGTTCGAGTGCAGCAAGCAGCAGTGGTACCCCGCTGAGGATCCGAGCCACCTCGACGGCGATCCGGGCGACGTCGCGGACGGTCGGATACTTCCCAAGCCTGTCCCGCATCCGCTGTACAT